>NZ_JAPHPY010000006.1:0-169006 GCF_026241575.1 Vibrio sp. Sgm 5 | reverse complement strand
AGGACGGGTAGAGCTTCAATAAAGGTGCTTTGGGAAGGATGGTTTAAACTACAAACCATCCTTGAAGGCTACGAACTAGCAATGTCTCTTGAACACTAGACTTGTGATCAAGAGACAGGCATTACGCTGGCTTTTTAACTCATTAATATCTAAGAGATATTTATAAATCTTATCAATTATTGTCGTTCTGTTCTCATGCCCATCAATAAACTGACACACATGGCAAGCAATACGAATGTGAATGGAAGCGCAGTTGAGATTGCACCAGCTTGCAGTGCTTGAACCGCTTCTGAGCCACCGATCCACAGTAGTGCAACCGCAATTGCACCTTCCATAAACGCCCAGAATACACGTTGTAGAACTGGCGCATCCACTTTACCACCAGCGGTAATGCTGTCGATAACTAAAGAACCAGAGTCTGAAGAGGTAATAAAGAATACCAATACCAGAACAACCGCAATGATAGATAGGATGTTACCAAATGGTAGAACATCAAACATTTGGAACATCGCTAATGAAACGTCAGTTAGACCGTTTGCACCTAGCTCACCCACATTGTTGATCACTTGGTCGATAGCCAGACCACCGAATACTGACATCCAAATCAACGTCACAGCTGTAGGGACAATCAGTACCGCCGTGATGAACTCACGAACTGTACGGCCGCGAGAAACTCGCGCGATGAACATACCAACAAATGGTGACCATGAAATCCACCAAGCCCAGTAGAATACAGTCCAGCCTTGGAACCATGCTTCATCAGTACGACCAAACGGATTACTCAGCGGAATTAGGTTCTCTACATACGACATAAATGTCGTCGGAATAGAACCAAGGCTCACAGCCCAACCAATTAAACCAACAAGGATAAGAAGTAAAAAGGCAATAACCATGTTGATGTTACTAATGACTTTCACACCACCGTCAATACCGCGAATAACGGATACAACAGCGAGTAAAGTCACAACAGCAATGACAACAATCTGTAGGCCTAGACCCGGCTCAACACCAAACACGTGGTGAATACCACTTGCTGCTTGTTGTGCACCTAAACCCAAAGACGTTGCAAGACCAAATAGCGTTGCTAGTACCGCTAGGATATCAACAATATGGCCAGCCCAACCCCAAGCGCGATCACCCAATAACGGGTAGAAGATTGAACGCATTGATAGCGGCAAACCTTTGTTATAGGTAAAGAAGGCGAGTGAAAGCGCAACCACACCGTAAATTGCCCAAGGGTGTAGACCCCAGTGGAACATGGTCGCACCTAGCGCTAACTTAGCCGCCTCTGGTGTATTCGCTTCAACACCCAACGGTGTCTCATACCAACCGGTGAAGTAAGCCACTGGCTCAGCAACACTCCAGAACATCAAGCCGATACCCATACCTGCAGCGAACAGCATAGAAAGCCATGATATGAAAGAGTAATCGGCAACGGCATCTTTACCACCAAGGCGAATCTTACCCATTGGTGAAACAATCAATACCAAACAGAAGATAACGAAGATGTTACCGGAAAGGATGAACAGCCAGTCAAATGAGCTGATGATTTTCAGCTTAATGCCATCTAACGCTGTTTTTGCGGTATGTGCATCAAGAACTAATGCAGCAATAAGAAATAGTGCAATGAAACCCGCACTGATACCAAAAACAGGATTATGTACGTCAAAACCCCATTTTTGCACGTTGTCTTGACCAACCGTATAGTCGGTACTGTCGATACTGTACTTATCTATACCTTTTGTCATTGTTCCTCTCTTTTGCATTCTAGTTTTTCGACGCAGCGCCAAAAAACCTTTCGAACACGATACATTTTATTTTCCATGAAAGTGGAAGATCCTACCATTTGAGGCGTTTTTGTCTATCTTTTGCTGATAAAAAATCCAATAACTTACTTTTCAATCAGAAAAATCCACCAAAAAAAGCGAAAACAACCACAGCAATAATTAGACCACAAACATTTCTTACTATAATAATTCTAGGTCATCCTTTTTTACCCGCAAAAAACCATAAATTTAATAAGGAGAGCCAAGGCAAATAATTGAAAAATGGTGTCGCGATCCCTGACTAACCCCTTTTATTAGCAACGCTTTTGAGTTAGTGTCGCGTCGTTACATGATCCCCTAATGACTGGATTACTAAATTGGAAAAGTACGAAGAAGTCTTGGTCTCGATTCGTCAGATCATCCGCGCCATTGATTTACATTCTAAAAAGTTGAGCAAAGAGTCTGGTTTGACAGCTCCACAGCTGATTCTTATGCGTGCCATTAGTGAATTAGACAATGTCACGATTAAGCAACTGTCTAGCCACACCAATATGAGTCAGGCAACCGCTACCACTATTTTAGACCGTTTAGAGCGTAATCAGCTTGTTGAACGCCGCCGTAGTGTGGAAGACAAGCGTAAAGTGCATGCAGTGCTAACAGAAAAAGGACAAGAAGCGTTAAAACAAGCGCCAACGCCACTTCAAGAGCACTTCATCAGCCGCTTCCAAAAACTGGAAGAATGGGAGCAAAGCTTGCTGCTTTCGTCTGTTCAGCGCATTTCTACCATGATGAATGCGGAAGATATCGATGTTGCACCAATGCTAGAGATCGGTAGCATCACCAAACCTGAATAACATGCTTTGTTAGCGCTCATTCGTCCAGTGATGAGCGCTTTCTCCTACCCAGAAATCACTCTGTCAAACCAGTCTCAAACGCGTATTTAGCCAATTCCGCTGTCGAGTGCAGATCCAACTTGTGCTTAATGTTGTGGCGGTGCGTTTCTACCGTTCGATAGCTAATATCTAAAAGCGTAGCAATTTTTTTGCTGCTATTGCCCTGAGCCACCAGTTTCAATACCGCTTCTTCACGGCGACTGAGTGGGTTCGGCTTTTGTGCCACAGGTACAACATCTTGTGTAAATAATGTTTGAGTAACCGATTCACAAAAATATGTTGAACCTTGGTTGACGGTTTTTATCGCTTGTACCATTTTTTCTGCCGAGATTTCTTTAAGCATGTAGCCGACCGCACCCGCTTGCATCACCTTCATGATGTATTCACGATTGTCATGCATGGTAAGCATTAAGATTTTACTCTCGGGTCGTTCCTCCTTAATCACCCCCGTGGCTTCGATACCGTTCATGATCGGCATACTGATGTCCATCAAGATGACATCAGGGTTAAGTAACTTAGCGACTTCGATGGCTTCCAGCCCGTTACTCGCAGTACCGATAACATTGATGTCAGACTCAAGCTCCAAGCGTGCCATAAAACCATCAAGCACGACTTGGTGGTCATCCACAATCACCACACTAATCGGTTTATCCATAAACTAATCCATCCAAATCTAACAAAACGGTAATCTCTGTCCCTAACCTTGGTTCACTCATCAGTTCAAACTCACCACCAATGAATTCGACCCGCTCACGCATGTTACGCAATCCGATACCTTGCCGATGAACCGATTGGTTAACTAAGAACCCCGTACCATCATCACGTATCAGTAATTGCAGCATATTGCCCATTTTTTGCAAAATTACCGTGACCTTTTTTGCCTTCGCGTGTTTCTCAATATTGTTCAACGACTCTTGAGCAACGCGATACAACGTTGTCGCTACTTCGGATTTTAACTTCACATGGTTGGTATCAAAATGGCAGTCGATATCAATACCGGAATGCGAATGAAAATCTTGCAATAAGGTTGATAGCGCCGCCTCAAGACCAATGTCATCCAACGCACTTGGTCTCAACTGATGGGAAATGTGGCGAACTTCATTGATTGCGGTAATCAACGAACGCTGAGATTTATCGAGGTGTGATTTGAGTTTTTCATCGTCGATCCGATGCCCCATTAGATCTAAATGGCATTTACTCGAAACCAATAACTGATTAATGCCATCATGCAACTCTCTAGCTAAATGCTTCTTCTCGTCCTCTTGGAACATCACCGTCTTGTGAGCGAGCTCTTTAAGGTTTTTATCCGCTAAGCGATGTTCATGGAGGTTGATAGCAAGGGTTAAAACAATGATCACGGCGACTGTCACGACCAAAATCACAACTACGGTAAAGAAAGTCGTTTCGATATTCTGATTCACCGCCGCGCGCATGTTGGCAACTTCACGGCTCACATCCTCTATGTACAATCCCGTTCCAATCATCCAATCCCACTTATCAAGCCATGCGGCGTAGCTTAATTTAGGCACGACTTCACCTGTAGAGGGCTTCTGCCAAAGGTATTGGTGGAAACCGCCGCCGAGTTGGGCTTGATAAAGCAACGCCTCAATCAGGTGATCGCCGTTTTCATCTTGAATGTGAAGTAAGTTCTGCCCCACGAGATCAGGCAGAATCGGATGGACTAAATTAGTACCGTGTTTATCGTAAGCGAAGAAGTAACCATCTGAGCCATAGCGAAGGCGGTTCAGGATGGCCTTTACACGTTCTTTGGCAACATGCTCGTCGATTGTAGAATCGTTATAGATGTGAGAGATCGCATCGAAAGCCAGATCAACGGTATCTTTCAATGCCACTTCTTTTGATTGGATCAGACTTTGGTGAAATATCTCCACTTCGCGTTGACCCAACGTTTTCGCTTGGTAGATGGAAATCCAACTGATGCTTGCTGACACCAACACCACAGGGATCAATGCCAGCAAGATTAATTTGGCTTTGAGAGGCATCCCTTTCCTCCAATGAAACGCTGATTAGCTTAATGACTAATCAGCTTAACAACTTGTCTCAAAAGGTAAAAACTCTCAGCTCACAAATTCGCCTTTCACCTTTGCATTGCTACGCTAGTGTCACTGCATGCGTATTACGACATGCCGTAGAAACCAGGGAAGAATAACAGTGAGGCGAGTACAACAATTTGAATCGCGATAAACGGCATTACCCCTTTATAAATATCTCGTGTTGTCACACCTGCTGGCGCCACCCCTTTCAGATAGAACAAGCTAAAACCAAACGGTGGTGTGAGGAATGAAGTCTGTAAGTTCATAGCAATCAGAATCGCAAACCACGTCATGTTGATGCCCATGAGCTCAGCAACAGGCGCAATGATTGGGACAATAATGAAACAAATCTCAACGAAATCGATGAAGAAACCGAGAATCAAAATCACGAGCATGGTGATAATCAAGAAGCCCCACTTTTCTCCCGGAATTTGCAGCATCCACTCTTCTACCAAGTAGTCACCACCAGTATAAGTAAATGCCATAGAGAACGCCGTCGCACCCAACAAAATAGCAAATACCATCGCGGTTACTTTGACGGTCTCTTTCGATGCTTCGTACACCATCGACCAGCTAAACTGTTTATACAACAGTGACAGCACAATCGCGCCTGCACCACCGAGTGCAGCAGATTCTGTTGGCGTCGCAATGCCCGCAAAAATAGAGCCCAGCACCACAATGATCAACGCTAAAGGCGGCAATACAGCTTTCAGCGCGGTGATCACTTCCTCTTTGCGACTGATCGATTCATCACGATCAATAGGACGGGCTGCTTCTGGGTTAAGTTTGGCGTAAATCAGAATATAGATAACATAAGCACCCACCAGCACAATACCCGGCCACACCGCAGCTTGGAACAAATCGCCAACTGGGACACCAAGTACATCGCCCAATAAAATTAATACAATCGAAGGTGGGATAATTTGGCCGAGTGTCCCCGACGCGCAAATAGTGCCGCAAGCTAACCCTTTATCGTAGTTATACTTGAGCATGACGGGAAGAGAGATCAAACCCATCGCGACGACAGACGCACCAACCACACCAGTCGATGCCGCCAATAACGCCCCCACTAGCACGGTAGAAATCGCAATACCACCACGAACGCCACCAAATAGACGTCCCATGGATTCCAGCAACTGCTCTGCTAACCGTGTCTTTTGTAATACCAACCCCATAAAGACAAAGAGAGGTACAGCCATCAATACCGTGTTTTCCATGATGGATTGAATGCGATATGGCATGAAGGCGAACATCTCGATCCCTTCTGCCCAAACGCCAAAAATTAATGCGATCCCGCCAAAAGTAAAAGCAACAGGAAAACCGAGCAGTAGCGCAAACAAGGCGACAAAAAACATCACTATACCGATCATACTGAATTCCTTTTACGACTTACCGTTATTACCGGCATAGATAAGATGAGGGTTAACAATTTTGTTGATGGAGTGCAGCAGCAATCCCATACCACTGAGTGCCATGAACAAGAAAGAAAGTGGGATCATTGCTTTAATAATCCAACGATATGGTAAGCCACCGGGATCACCCGACGTTTCACCCAAGGCATAACTTTCTTTGGCAAAGTCGATGCCGTACCAAGCAACCAATAGACAGAAAGGAAATAAGAAAAAGAGTGTGCCTAAGAGATCGATAACGGATTGAGCTTTATAAGATAAACGCTCATAGAAAATATCCACTCGAACGTGACCACCGGATTTAATCGCGTAAGGAACACCGAGTAAAAATACCGCAGAAAAGAGGTGCCATTCCATTTCTTGAAAGGCAATAGAGACATCATTAAACACGTAACGCATGACAACGTCGTACACCACGTTCGCTAATAACAATATAAATAGGATGATGGATAACCACCCCAGAAAATCACCGAAGCGGTTAAAGATTCGCTCAATATAAATAAGGCTTCTCATTCCGAACTCCATGGAACGTGTGAATTGGCTCCGCTGGCTCACGGAGCACTTGTTATGATCTTCTCTAAGAGAAGTTTTTCTTGGGCTTCGCTAGCTGGCTAGAACCAATAGATTCAGCCAGCATATTGAAGTTACTGTTGAGCTTGGCTGTTTAAGTAAGCTCGGTGAGAAATGTCAGACCAAGGACGCACTTGCTCAATATAGCTCGCTTGAGATTCTTGAATCTCTTTTGCCAATGCATCTTTTTCCGCATGTTGTTTTAGAAGACGTTCGTTCGCTTCACGTAGCGCAGAGATAACTTCCGGCGGAAAGTCTTTGACTTGAACATCAGGGTATTCTGATTGAATTGATGCCCAGTTCTTACCACTCTCGTGCTTAGACTGAGTGTACATGTCGTACGCGGCGGCTTTCATCGCAACTTGAAGGATCGCTTTCAAATCATCTGGTAGACGTTCCCAAGTACGCTTGTTCACTAGGAACTGCAGCTCAGTACCCGGCTCATGCCAACCGGTGTAGTAGTAAGGCGCAATTTTGTGGAAGCCCATACGTAAATCGAGTGATGGACCAACCCACTCCAATGCATCGATAGTGCGGCGCTCAAGAGAAGTGTACAGCTCACCCGGTGCGATATTGGTAGGCTTCGCCCCCAGTTCTGCAAGAATTTCACCAGCAAAGCCTGGAATACGCATCTTCAAACCCTGTAGGTCGTCTACCGACTTGATTTCTTTCTGGAACCAGCCACCCATCTGAGTATCTGTGTTACCACCAGGGAAAGAGAGTAAATTATGAGGAGAGTAAACCTTCTCCATCAATTCCATGCCGCCACCGTAGTAGAACCACGCGTATTGCTCTGTAGGCAGCATACCGAAAGGCATAGAAGTAAAGTAAAGAGTGTTTGGAACTTTGCCTTTCCAGTAATAAGACGCGGAATGCCCCATGTCGTACTGACCAGATTTCACCATATCAAACACACCCAGTGGGGCTTTATGTTTGTTCGCAGAGTCAATACGGATTTGTAAGCGCCCGTTTGACATTTCTTCTGCCATTTTCGCCATGTTTTTAGTCGCATCACCAAAGATTGGGAAGTTCGGTCCCCATGTCTCCGCCAGTTTTAAGCGATAAACTTTGTCGTCAGCAGCATGAGCAGAAGTAGTTACAAATGCCATAGCAGCAACCATCGCTGTCGCTTTGAGCACTCGTTTCAGAGATTTTTGGATAAGACTCATCGTTCACGTCCTTTGTCACCAAGGTTATTGTTGTCATCCATTACATAAGGATTCGCGGTATACCCAAGTAACTTCAAGATTCAGGATTCAGGGCTTTGTCACTGGTACGAGTTCAAGGAAAGCAACGCCGCGTAATAGCTAGCTCTTTCCAAGTTGTTTGACGCAGAAATCGTGTCAGTGACAAGCTCCCAAAGGGCGAGTTGTCTGATTCACTTAACTTCGTTAACGATTGTTGATTTGGAACCACTAGATCGACAAATCGTTGCCTCGTTATCAAATCAACTCATTCTCGCTGAAGCTGGTATCTTGAGGTTTCTTGGGTATTAAGATGGGACATTACATGGAAGTAAGAAATGGGCATGAACACGCACAAATTTGTGCTTTGAAACGGGCTTTAGCCATTAGTATTACGTACTTATACGTAGTCTTTATGATGGCTAAATTTTATAAAGTCTATTAATCAGACAGTTAAGCTAGCATTCTGGATTATAAGAATAAGGAACTACTTAAGTATCTAACTGCAGAAGAATTTACACAGTATTTAAAAAAATGTGACAAATGACGGCTTTATATCTTTAGAATTCTCAATTAGAAACTCTATTAAGCGTATCGCAGGTAAAAAAATACCCCGACCAATGTCGAGGCATTTAATTAGAAAACAGAATTACAGCGGTAATTAAACTGCTTTATAGATAACTTTGTTACCTGCTAACTGCTCTTTTTGAACTAGGTTTTCTTCAAGAAGCTTCTTCAGTGCGCCAGTAGCCCATGATGCCGCTTTAGTGTCTTCTTGACCTGCAGCTTGACCAATACCTTTAGGGTTAATACCTTCAGCATTTGCTACAACGATGTCTAGTACTTGTTGCTGCTTAGGAGTAAGTGCAACCTCAACCGTTTTTGCTGCAGCTACTTTCTTTTCAGCTACAACTTTCTCAGCAACAGAAGGTGCTGCTGCTTTTTCAACAGCAGGCTTAGCCGCTTTAGGTGCAGCAGCTACTTTTGCTACTGTCGCTTTAATGCGTTTTTGCAGTTTCATCTGCACCTTACGCTTATGAGCAAGTCTCATCGAATATTTCTCCAGTTCACTGCATCTCAGCAGGGATGAAAATTTGAAGCGCGTTTTATACCAAAATTCACAAGCGATTTGTAGGTTTTAGCGGCGAAACGCGATGAAAAATGCGCTCACTGCATAGAACGTCTACTATTTAATCAGATAAATTGTGAACGGATTTATTGAATACTGGGTATAAAAACAGAGGTTCTTTGCACTTAATAAGCAACAAGTTGAACAATCAATATCAGAGACCTCAGACTCATTATTCATTGAGGTTAAAAGCATGGAAACGCTGCATCTGACTAACTCACATTTCAAATCCAACTCCCCAGTGAACAAACTGATCATGCTCCTTGTGGTGCTGATCACCTTGTTTCTGGTTCTAATTGCACCTGGCTGGAAGCAAGCGATGCTCTCTGTGGTGCTGATGGCCATCATCATCGGCTTTGCAATCATGATGATTAAAAAGAGCCAAGTATCTTATACCTTGACCGCTTCGCATTTTCAGCAGCACCTTTTCAAAGGCGGATGGGTCGTCCGTTGGAAGAATATCGACTCCATTGGTGTGTGTACTTATGAGCAAGAAGGGTGGCATCAACCACTACCTTGGATAGGCATACGCCTCAAGCATTACTCGCCCTACCTCAACGCGATATGTCCACGTATCGCAACTGAAATTTTATTGGGCCAACGCGCACTGCTCTATTTGGGAGCGAGACAAAATAACTGCGAGACAAAGTTCGAAGACATGGTGCTCGACCCTGCTCCCTACATCAATGAGGACGGAATGCAATTCGACGGCCTACAAGCCATGCTAGCAAATAGAATGAGATATCAAAGGAAGTTCTATGGCTATGATGTGTTTATTTCGGCCAGTGATTTGGATAGAGAGGCGGAAGAGTTTGTAGGGTTGGCTCGACGGTACCTAGCAGCAGCCGAGCCAGATGCATAATTTACGAGAGCTAAATCTGCATGCTCTAGTATAGCGGCATCTCATCAGCGACAAACGGGTTAGTTTTACGCTCATGACCAAAAGTCGATTGAGGTCCATGACCCGGGACGAAAGTAACGTCGTTACCAAGTGGCCACAGTTTCTCTTTGATCGAGCCAATAAGCGTGTTGAAATCACCTTGTGGGAAATCTGTACGACCAACACTGCCGTTAAACAGAACATCACCGACAAATGCCAAACGCGCGTCTTCGCTGTAAAGCACTACGTGGCCCGGAGTATGGCCTGGCGTGTGGATGACATTTAGGGTTTGCTGGCCAAAAGTGACCTTGTCACCTTCATTCAGCCACTGATGAGGTTCAAAGGCCTCTGTCAAAGGAAAACCAAACATTTGGCTTTGGCCTTCTAAGCCTTGCAACCAGAAGTTGTCCGCTTTATGAGGACCAACAATCTCTGTACCGCCCAGCATAGCAGCCAAAGGCTCAGTGCCACCTACATGGTCCAAATGACCATGGGTCAATACTAAATTCACAACGTCAACACCCAGTTCTTTGATTAACATTGCTAGTTGCTTCTCGTCGCCACCTGGATCAACCACAATCCCCTTCATGGTTTCATCACACCAAACGATAGAG
The DNA here is from genome assembly GCF_026241575.1 of Vibrio sp. Sgm 5. NCBI lineage: Bacteria > Pseudomonadati > Pseudomonadota > Gammaproteobacteria > Vibrionales > Vibrionaceae > Vibrio > Vibrio sp. Sgm 5. The sequence goes on along the minus strand of NZ_JAPHPY010000006.1, from coordinate 158,507 downwards.
CAGTTTTGAGAGAAAGATGTTACTGGAACAACTTGGTATTTCAGAGCCATAGATAACCTATACCGAATAAATTTGCATGAAAACTGCCGCAACTATGACACTAACCCTAAGCGACTTCAAGCTTTGTGGGACGGGTTGTTCACGGCGATTTATCACAAAAAATAGAGTATCAATAAGGTGTTACCAAGAACGTACTGCTCCGGTATCAATGTGAACAAAGTTACTACGTGGATAATAACCAACCCCACCCGCTTTTAAGCTAAGCGCGGCTTCACGCACGGTAGAGAGCTTCACGCCATCTAAACGGAAATCAATGGCCTTTCCTTCCATGTGCATGCTTTTCTTCGCTACACCTGAAGAGCCATTACGTAAAGATGCATTGGTTACCGGAGAACGATAGCCGGAAATCACAATGACTTCTGACTCAGTCCCAATTAACTTTTGAATTTGGCTGATTTGGTCGAACAAGCGTCGATCCATTGGGTGCACTTCGTTACGGCGATGATCGCGACAGAACTGATCCAAGCGTTTCAACTCTTCATCCACATAACCTTTACCATCGAAGTAGCAGGACTCTAGCAACTCACCTGTGTTTAAGTTGTTCATAGCGAGTACGCGTGGGTCATCAGGCAATGATGCCCAAGACATGGTTGGCATTGTGGCTGCGACAACCACACCGCCAGCGCTCATTTTTAGAAAATCACGACGAGAAAAATTACGACTTACCATTTGAAAGACACTGCTCATTTACTGTACAAGCGGGGGACATTACCGAAACCAATTTAGCACGTCAAATGCATAAATCGGTCCGGCTTGTCACATTTAGGCTGGAATTTCTGTTTACTTATTGAACAACAAACAGATTTTATGAATTGTAAATTTTTTTAAATTGCGAACGTAACTCACCCTTGATGATCGTATTGATAAATGTCATCACGGTAGTAAAGCACACCCTCTTCTAACCATGCGGTTTGATAAATGATGTGTACTTGAATGCGCTCACTTAGGGGCACTGAGTTGTTTGAGCGACGTGAACTTTGACGCTTTTTCGCCAATCGTTCCTCTAAACCTTGAGTTTTGAACAACAGTTCAGCCAACTGGTCAGCGTTCTCCACTCGAACACAACCTGAGCTATAAGCGCGTCGGTCTTGTTGGAATAAGTTTTTACTTGGCGTATCGTGCAGATAAATCGCTTGTGGATTCGGCATGTTGAATTTGTACAAACCTAGAGCATTGTGTGTACCAGATGATTGGCGCATACGATAAGGGAATGTTCTAGGGTTCACGCTTGCCCAGTTAATCGTAGTAGGGTCAATGATCTCACGTGATGTCCAAGAACGGATAATCTGAATATTATTCTCTATCAGATACATCGGATTGCGCTGCACCTTAGGAATGATGTCCTTCACCATGATGCTCCAAGGCACATTCCATGTAGGGTTAAGAATGACTGAGTCTAATGTACTCGTCATGATTGGCGTCTTACGCGAAGCGCGTCCCACCACCACTTTCGATTCAAACAGCGCTTGACCATCATGCCAATATGTCACTTCATAACCTGGTACGTTAACAAACACGACGTTATCACGCTCTTTTGCCCAAATGCGTGAACGCTCGGCGTTTAACGCCAATGAATGTAGGCGATGTTGTGGAGAGAAGTTAATCCAACGAATTGTATTTGGGCCAATAACACCATCTTGTTTCAAACCATGAATACGCTGGAACTCCATCACTGCGAGCTCTAGATTTTCGTCGTAAAGCGTCGTCTCTGTATCTAAATGTCCGACTTCAACCCCGACAATTTGCATTCTCGCGATTAGGCTTGCTTTATCAAACAGCTCATCCCCAACTCGTGCAAGTCGCTGGTCTTGTTGATACAAAGGAAATTCGAATTTTGAGTAAGTCGATAACGAAGCAAATGCAGTATTAAACGAATCCTCCGTTTGCAAAGGAGAACGTAAGCTGGTTAAGAACTGGTCCAATTTACCAACTGTAATTTCATTACTGAGTAAAGAGAGTGTTTCGACATTTGGGGCAGGTAATTTTATATACTCTTTGTTTGCAAATAGCCAATTGATGCCTTCTTCGGGAACTTGCTCGAGGTAACTCAGATACATGAGTAGAGAGTCCGTCATGACAAGATCGAAATCGAGCTTATCGCCTTGTTCTCGAACTTGTTCAATACGACGAAGCTGATCGTCAAACTCTTTGGTAACGTCAGCCAACGCCACCAAATTCATTTGGAACACTAACTGATCGACGTCATTGTCGTTTTCCCAATTCAGACGATAATTTGTGCTTTGGTAAAGTTGATCAATCACCTCAGGGTAATGGATCATCTTCTCTACAGACAGCTGAGCGACTGCTCCTTCTTGCTCTGTTTGCGCAGAAGCATCGAGGGAAACTACAGTAGAAAAGCTGCAAAACGGCACCATAAGTGCCGTTATTATAAGGAATCTAGCAATCACTGAATCGATCCTTCCGTTTGTTTGCCATAAAAAAAGTATGGCAAATATCTCACGGGTTGCAGCTTTAAAATTAAGAATCTGAAGACGAAATCGACAACAAAATTCTCAATAAGCGATTAAGCTATGATCTTTCTAGATAATTCGTGACCAATGGTTGTCCCATTGGATGCCGCTAGATAAGATATTTTTTGACTTCAAAGGCCGCTGCTCGACGACTTTTCCTGCACCAGAACTCAGGCGAAATTCATCACCATAAATCACGACTCCAGACGCATCCGGCAACGCATTGAGCTCCACCAGTTTACCAGTGGATTTCGACCATATTCCATAGCAACTTCCCGGTGGGGACGTCGCCATAATCCACTCATCTGTTGCAGCAATACTCGCAACATAGTGATTAAAGCGCGCCCATTGTTCTGGTTCTGCGTGAAGATCCTGCATTTTGCCACCACGAGTGTGCATGGCAATCAGTGCTGGGTATTCGTCAGGCTCCCCACGATACTGCTGCCCACAAAGCACGGTCTCCGCCCCATCATGAGCTAGATGACGAATACTCAGCTTATGATCTGGCAGAGAAACTTGATCCAACAACTCACCGCCTTGCGAAAGGTAACTCAGGCTAGGCGTCATGCTATCAAGGTTAAGCGATTCACGTCCGTTTGTATGGACGCCACCGACACCAATGGCCAAAGCACCATCAGGCATCATAATGACTTCATGTGGGCCAAGGCCAAAGTCAGTCAGCTCATCAATCTTTTGATAATGTCTCTGGACGTCATATACACCAATGATTCCTCGGCTGGTTCCTCTTTCCCCTTCAGTAGCAAATAAGTATTGCCCATCGTGGGAATAAACGCCGTGACCGTAGAAGTGGCGATCCGCTTTCGCTGGTTGCAATTTGATCATCTGTTCAGAGCGATAATCAAACACCATAAAGAACGTACCAGGTCGGCGACCAAAAACCACGGCATGACCTTGTGGGTTTGTCGCCACACCATGACCACGCTCTGGGATCGGCAATGTCGTGATCGGCATACCGTGTTCATCAGCGACGATAGCAGCAAACTTATCTCGGCCTATGATTGAACAGCCAATCAGTGCAGGCTCTCGCGACGTTGTCGAAGCACAACCAAATGGCATAACGGGCGCTGCCGCTCCAAACAGAGCGGCCTTTAATAATGTGCGGCGGGTTTGATCAGTCACCATCGGTAGCATTGAATCCTATTACGACACCAAGTTCGATCGCCACTTCTTCGTGGATCAAGTACTTCAATTGCTCTAACTTATTGTATTGAGCGAGCACCATGCGATAGCCTTCTTTTGTTTGTAGTGCAGCAAATAAGCTTTTATCTTCTGGCCAAGTTTCTAACGCCATTTCAAACTGATGGGCAACACGATCAGCCAAATCCGAATGGCCTTGATCTCTCAACAGAGCATCCAAACCGTTACCATTGGCAAAATAGAGTGCTTCCATTCCTTCAAGGTTCGCTTTCAAGTTTGATAGCGAAGTCTCTGAACGCCACGATTCTGAGAAATAAGGACGGGGCTTGCCAATCTTCGCCAAAGGACGACTCAGCTTCTTCATGCTGTATTCAAGCTGGTTAGATAACAGCGAGATGTACTCAGACTCCCACTCTGTCACCTCTAACGATTTCCACGGGTTTTCTGCCCAAGAGTCTGCGATGATCTGTGCTTTGTTATCTAAATTTTCGGCAATTGCAACGCCGGTAGCACAAGTGTTGTTGTTGGTAGAAAGTGTCGATGCATTGTCGTAAAGCAACCATTCCAACGCCCCTAGGCCTTGCACAGTAACACTTTGCGTGGAGATATCTTCCGCACTCCAAGCTTGGTCAGATTTCGTCAGTACAGACATTTTACGACCAGCGGTGTTCTTTTTATCTGGCCAAAACTGAACATTCCAGCTTTGCTCTAGTGCCGTAGCAGGACCGCGCTCTTGGCCTTGAAGTGACATCCAAGACAACATGGTTTGGTGCCATTGTTGCCTTACTTGTGCATCATCTTTCGACTCTGATGCGCAGTAATCCGCGAAGCGTTGTTCAAGTTCTGTGGTTTGCGCTAAAAACGTCTGAGCTGATTGAAACTCGACCTCGTACACGCTTTGAGAAATATGACTTGTACTCTCAGGCTTTGCAGAGCTCGAACTAATGGTCGATTGGCAACCAACCAAACTTAACGTTGCGGTAATCGCACTCACTAACAGTGTTTCTTTCATGGTTGCTTCCTTATAGAGAATTCAGAAACGCAATCAATGCATCTCGTTCTTTTTTGTTCAGTGCTAAGACGTTTTGTTTTGCCGTTTCAGCTTCACCGCCATGCCACAACACCGCTTCCATTAGGTTACGAGCACGGCCATCATGTAAGAAGTACGTGTGACCGTTTACTTCTTCGGTATAACCAATGCCCCATAACGGCGCAGTTCGCCACTCACGGCCGTTTGCTAAGTATTCCGGGCGGTTATCGGCTAAGCCTTCACCCATGTCATGCAGAAGCATGTCTGAGTATGGGTGGATAAGCTGCTTAGAAAGCGCTGGCAATTCAGGTCGTTTCGCCGTTTTGACACTGGTCTTATGGCAGCTTTCACAACCCGATGATGCAAAGATCTGCTGTCCTAGTTGCACTTTCGGATCCTTGACATTGCGACGAATCGGCACCGCCAAGTGCTGGCTGTAAAACTCAACGAAGTCGAGAATATTTTCACTCACTTCTGGTTTGCCGCCATTTGGCATGTCGTCACAAATGCTTTGCTTCGAGGTGCAGTTTTCGTTCGGGAATAAATGGCTTGTCAAACCCACATCGCCATTGAATGCCGCGGCATTTTGCTGCATCAACGTCGGTTGTCCTGCTTTCCAACCAAAACGACCAATTGAGAAGTCACCCTTCTCAATGTCCCACACCTTATTTACTTTGCCTGAGATACCATCTTTGCTGGCATCTTGTTCATCAACCCAAGCGAGTAGCGTTTCGTCGGGAATACTCTCCAACAAACCAAGACCGATCATTGGCGGTGCCACACGCGCGGAAAATTCCGTATCTGGGTGCATGTCACCATAGCCTAATTCGGTAATTTTCAGGTTTGGTTTTCTCAAAACGACTGTCGTTCCATCTTTAAACTGCACCGGAACATCGGTATAGATAATGTCGATTTTTCCTTCTGGTTTTTGGTCTTGGAGTGCAAAATCTTGTAACTGGCCGCCGTATGTTGGTTCAGGGATTCCGCCATCCTTAATAAAAGCTTTCTTTTGTTCTGGGGTCATTGCAGGAATGCTTAAGCGCACCAGCATAGACACCGCATGTAAATCATCTTTCTCTGGCGGATGACCTCTGCCATCCTTGATGTGGCAGTTTTGGCAACCATTGGTATTAAACAACGGTCCCAAACCATCGCGAGCATCAGTTGATGCAGGCGCCTGCACCCAAGGGTTACGAAAGAAGCTGTTGCCGACACTAAAGTCGAGACGCTTGCTCATTGGAAGGTTTGCAGCAGGGAGAGAATACGCATTCGCTCCATCTTTTTTAACACTGGTTTTGCCACCAGACTTAACATCGTAAGCCATGGCAGAAGAAGAAAGGATCGCGGCTAGCGCAGAAATTAGGTATGGCTTCATATCATTGCTCTACATATACAACAAGGGTGATAACAACGAGCTCAAACGGCAAAAGGGCTCACAAAGAGCCCTTATTTATTATGGTTATGAACGATTAAAACTCGTGGTCAGCAGTATCAGGGCTTAGGCTGTCGATGCCGACAATGTTTGCCGCTCGCTCAATCGCACCGGTCTGGGCTACCAACGACATGATGGTGTCGTTTACTAGCGCGTTGCCTTGTGCGTTGCCCGCTGCAATCAATTGATCGAAGTGCTGGTTGTTCTTCTCAGCAGACGTTACTAATTCACCAACTTGGCTACGAGTCATGTCAAACTGTTTTTGGATCTCTTTCACTGCTTTTTGATCTTTTTGAGCAACAAGATCAGCGATACTTGGACCAGACAATTCTTTACCGTTTACACCTTTGTAGGTACCAGTGTAAACGTTGTAGATACCTTGCTCATTGTAGTAGTGAGAGTTATGCGTGTTATCTGAGAAACAATCGTGCTCGTCTTCTGTCGAGTTCGCTTCTAGTGCCACCTTCATACGCTCACCCGCCAGCTCACCTAGAGAAAGAGAACCCATACCGAATAGCATTTTGCGTAGACCATTTTCAGCCGAGCCAGCAAGTAGCTCTTCGCGGTAGTTGCCTTTCACTTCTGCAGACCACTGTTTTTCCATCCACTCAAGGTCTTGAACCAGCAGATCAGCAGCGGCTTTTAGATACTCGCCGCGACGGTCACAGTGACCGTTAGTACATTCAGATCCCACAACAAAATCTGTGTAAGCACGTTGACCAGCACCTGCGTTAGTGCCGTTTAAGTCTTGGCCCCATAATAAGAACTCAATCGCGTGGTAACCAGAAGCCACGTTTGCTTCCGAGCCGCCAACTTCGTTCAAGTCCGCAATTAATTCTGGTGTAATTTTTGATACATCGAGTTTAGACGCACCAATCTGTAGGCTTGTATTGGCAATAATGTTAGCAGAGGCGCCTTCGTTGCCTAATTCGTATTGGTAATCTGTCGCAACGTAATCGATCAGCCCTTCATCCAGTGGCCATGCATTTAGCTGGCCTTCCCAATCATCAACGACTGCGTTACCAAAACGGAAAACTTCAGACTGTTGGTAAGGTACACGAGAGTCAAGCCAAGCTTGTTTTACTTCTTCAAGCTTTGCAGCAGATGGGGATTTTAGGAATTCGTCGATTTTTACGTCGAGTGCTTTAGCTGTTGTCACTGAATCAGCAAATACAGCATGAGCAACGTCCGCGTAATGTGCGACAACTTGTTGTTGAGTTACTGAAGCAGCAACCGTAGAACCACTAGCAATGAGAAGTGATGCAGCAATAGATTGGACTAACACTTTTTTTGCATTCATCAGAAGCATCCTTGTTGAGCGTTTTTAATAATCTTATTCGTAGTGCTAATTATTCTTATTTGCACTTTTGTCCCGAGATAATACAAATTTACAATTTATTTGCAACTCTAGATACAAAAAAAGCCTCATAAATATGAGGCTTTTAAAATGCTTTATTGTTAGATTTATCTTTAAAGATTAAACCTTTAGGTGATGTTTACCATGGGAAACTTTCGCCTTCAGATAATTTTCATTGCCATCTTTGATGTGCGCAGAAGTATTGACAACCTCTGCGATTTCAATTCCGTACTCTGACAACTCGCGTATCTTCTTAGGGTTGTTAGTAACAAGCTGAATCTTATTCACACCTAGTGCTTCAAGCATTTGTGCTGCTTCTGTGAAGTCACGTAAGTCATCATCGAAGCCCAAATGATTATTTGCTTCGTAGGTATTCATACCCTGACTTTGAAGACGGTATGCATCAATCTTGTTATAAAGACCGATACCGCGGCCTTCTTGACGAAGGTATAGGATAATGCCACCTGATTCGCCCATTCGATTGATGGTCTCTTCTAGTTGCTCACCGCAGTCACAGCGTGAAGAGTGGAACACATCGCCAGTCAGACACTCAGAGTGCATACGCACTAAAGGCATATCCTGCGTTTGATCCGCTTGTTTAAAGATAATTGCTACATGCTCTTTATCTGTCTTTAGGCCATGGAAAGACAGGATTTCGGCATCTATGTTGCTGTTAGCCCCGACTTTAAAATCTACTCTGGCACGTACTTCCGCCATATCTACACTCACTCGATTTATTGCTTGATGCATTTTCGTTATCGCATTCATAGGATTGCTCTCATTTGCTCTTCAACTATGGGGATTGATACCGCATTTTTCAATGTTGAGATCACAACGAGGCGTACTCTTATTCTAGCAACAGCGAGAATTCATAGCGAAAATGATCCCCAACTGCCGACTTTACATTTGTTATAGTATAACATTTACAGCTAACTACAATAAAAAAACCCCAGACAAATTTGCCTGGGGTTTAAAGTCGCTAAGTTTGAATCGGTTTAATGAGTTTGGCTTCGCTTCCATACAGCGAGCTCAATCCAAACGGCTTCGAGTTCTTGAATTTCCTCGTCGGTTAAGACGGCGAGAGACGAAGTGACTTGTGGCAGCTTCGGTGACTGCAATGCACGAATCTGCGAATAAAAGTCCTTTTTTAATTGCGATATAACTGAATCCACTGCGTACACCTTTCGTTCTTTTATTACTTCTCCAGCTCATTTTTATGGTCTGCTATTCACTGGAGCCTTCATAAATTCTGCAAAATGATAACATTCTGCTTGTTATGTGCACAATTTATTTTTAATAGTGGAATTATCATCACATTAATTACGTTTTGTCATTCGGATCGAATATAAGACAAAAAAGATCAAAAATAGCGCAGGAAAGATCCACAACAATGCTGTGGAATAATTAAACGGCGGCTGATAAAGAACAATATTCCCGTACCTTGCAACTAAATATTCTTTGACCTCTTGTTCTCTACTCCCCTCATTCACCATCGTGTAGACCTTTAAACGTAAGTCTTTTGCCGCTGGGGCATTTGATTCAACAAGGTTTTGATTTTGGCATTGAGGACAGCGTAATGTCTTGGCTAGAGCGGTTGCCTGTTGTTGCACTTCAACAGAATGAAACTGAAATAGATCAACACTCTGCTTAATGTCTTCCGCTTTCACTAAAGATGAAAATAACGTAAAAGCCAACAAACAGGCGAGTAGATAATTAAATCGAAACATCAAAATACTCCGAAAATATATCATTCCATTTATCTTTAGTGAGCTCTCCACGATATTTGATCAACACGATTCCATTTTGATCAATCAAGTAAGTTTCTGGTGTACCTATTACACCAAGTTCAACAGCAAGCTTTCCATTGGGATCACTGATTACCTCTTTATATGGATTTCGTTTAAAGCTCAAATATTCACGAGCGGCTTGTTTTTGGTCTCGATAATTCAAACCAATGATGGGTACACCCTGCTCTGCTAATAGAAGTAATTCATCGTGCTCACTCTTGCATATTCCACACCAAGAAGCCCAAATATTCAGCAATTTATAACCTTCGCTTTTAAACACGGTTTGGTTTACTTCCTTTTCAGAAAGCAATGATATCGAGGTAAAGCTAGGAATCACCAACTTGCGCTGCTCAGACAATTCAACATTGGGCCTGTCAGACAGAGCGGTTGCCGTAAGAGCAGCAAACAAAGCTACAACGCTAACAAGAAAAAACAACTTAAGCGTATTCTTCGACACCATGTGCCACCTTTTTTCTTTTGTTCGCGAGTGTCATTAACGCACCAAATACTGCGATTAGCCCACCACTCCAAATCCACCAGATACCGGCTCGATACTGAAGTTTAATTGCATAGGCATTGGAATCTACTTTATCGCCTAGCGTGACATAGTAGTCTCCATGCCACAATGAACGAATGGCTGGCTCGGTCATATTCATAACTCGAACTGGATAATGGCGTTTTTCCGGTTGAAGGGACAAGGTACGACCATCTTCCAAATGAAGATAAATACTCGCTCGTTCTGCGGTGTAATTTGGACCAATTACCCACTCAATGCCATGATAATCAATACTCACGTCTGAACGTTGGTGCGAGCTCTCAGGCTCAACTCGCAAATGATATTCATAAGAATAGTCACTGTTTATCACCGCCCCAGTTGCGGCGAAGGCAAAACCAATATGTGCCATTACCATAGGAACCAGCGTCACCTTAGCCTCAGACGTTAATATCAGCAAAAAATGGGCGACCACAACCCACACCGCTAACATAATCGTGATCAAACTGGTTGTACGCACGCTTTCAACCGAGAAAACAAACACGAAAGCAGAGCTCACCACTGCCATCATAGCAATCAAGGCAAAGATAAAAGCATTTTTATCCGCTCCCTTTTGCCACCTAAGCAAAGGAATAATCGCCATTACGCCCAATGCTAATAATGACAATGGGAATAGCAAGCTGTTGAAGTAAGGAGCACCAACGGAAATATTACCAAGTCCTAACAGTTGGTAGACCATCGGGTAGAACGTACCCAAGAAAACAATCGCTGTAGTAATGACGAACAAACCTATCGCAACGTAAGTCAAGTATGCTCGGCTAAGAAGAGAAACTAGCTTAAAAGCTTTGATGCCGTCACCTCGAACGATAAGTATCCCAAAAGTGACCACGACCAACAGACTCAACACCGCCAGCAGTAATAAGCCTTTGGTTGGATCAACCGCAAAAGCATGCACCGAGGTAAGAACCCCAGAGCGCACAATGAATGTTCCCAAAATACTCAAGCTAAAAGTCGCAAATGCCAACGCATAGGTACTCCATAGAGCACTTTTATGTCTTTGAGCTAGAACTCCGCTGTGTAACAGTGCGGTTCCGGTTAACCATGGTAATAATGAAGCGTTCTCTACTGGGTCCCAGAACCACCAACCGCCCCACCCTAACTCGTTGTAAGCCCACCAAGAGCCAACCAAAATACCGACAGTGAGTGTCCCCCAAGCAAAGAAAGCGGCACGACGAGCAATCCCGTACCATTCACTCAGAGGACATTTACCCAGCAAAGCAGCTAAAGCAAAGGCCAATATCGCGGCATAACCGACATAACCTAAATAAAGCAGTGGTGGATGAATAATAAGCCCAATGTCTTGCAACATCGGATTCAAGTCTCGTCCTTCTGTAGCTAGGACTTGAGCGTATTCAAAGGGGTTAGAAGTTGTTAATGTGAACCACGCAAAGACGGCTATTAAGACGTTCATGATGCCTAAGCAGTCACCTGTATATTGCGTACTAATAGGAGATTTGAACGCAATAAATGACGCCCACAAGCTAAGCGTTACCACCCAAAACAGCATCGAGCCTTGATGCCCTCCCCATGCGGCAGCAACCTTAAAAGCGACTGGCAAATGGCTATTAGAGTGAGCTATGACATATTCAAGAGCGAAGTTGTCTTTAATGAAACAAAGAACAAGAAGCAATAGACAGATAACGGAAGCTAAACTGATGATGTGCGACGTGGCAATTTGATGTGTTAACGCCACGTTCTTTCCGATAGCACGTCGAAACCAGTGCAACAATGCTGCGCTGCTGGACGCCATGACCACCAATACCAGTAAGAAAAACCCCAATTCAGCTTCCATTTTACCTCCTTATACAACCGTCATTTGGCCTGCATAAAGGATGAACGTACGTAGCATGATTACACCGACCAAGCTCAAAGTGGTAACGACAAAGACATAACTGCCTTTATGGCGCACTTCTGAAGGTATCAGCCTGTTCATGGTAAGAGGTGTTAGCATACCTATTAGTACTACACCAACCCAGAACCACTGCGCCCAAAAGCCACTGGATATCGCGTTCCACGCAGCTGCTTCATTTTGCCCTCCACTGAAGATTAAGCCCGTGAAAAATGTCACCAATACGAACAATTCGAACAACACCACTGGGCGTTCAAACCCGTGAACCCAAGACACGCTAGGGCTGCTAGTCGGTTCTTTAAAGACGAGAATTCCGAACATCAAGCAAGCCGCTGCGCCAGAAGACAAGCTCGAGAACAAGAATAAAATAGGCAGCACTGGGTTGTTAAGCATTGGATAGGTCTTCAATGCAGACAGTAAGAAACCGGTGTATGCAGCTAAGATTATCGCTAAAAATCCCAGAAAAAGTTCTATGGCGTTGTTGCCTTTACCTAACTTAATAAGCAGACCATCAACAAAGTCCAGTAGCTTACTTGGCAGCTTTCCTTCACAGAAGTTGATGATAGGATGGCGGAAAATTACGCCGATCCAGGCAAACAACACAATCATGTACACTTGGAACAGGATAACGCCCATCGACATCACGGAAGTCGGATTGTAGTAAATCATGATCTTCCAAAACTCTAGCGGTTTAGTTAGGTGGAAAATCAGAATAACCAAACCAGCAATGATACCAAATGGCGCCAACCAAGCCATGGCCTTCATGATGCCGTTATTTGCTGGGTCACCCTCGATGACTTTACGTTTTAGATAGATGGCAATCATCACCGCACCAGCGGACATACCCGCTAAGAACAAATAGATCGCGATAATCCAATCCCAGACTAACGAGTCAAAGTGGAAAGCACTTTCAAAGCCGTTCATGATGACACCTCCCCTTTGCTATGCGGAATTTTATACAGCTTAGGTTGCGTACCTAGGTGCGATTTATCCCGGTAAACAACGTGGCCTTCTATCGCTTTGCTCACTTCACTCGTCGGATCGTTCAAATCACCAAATATCAGTGCCTTCGTCGGACAAGACTCCACACAAGCAGGCTGTTTACCTTGCGCTAAATTGGTATCGCGACAGAAATTACATTTATCTGCAGAGTGGTCAACAGGGTTGAAAAAGCGCACTTGGTAAGGGCAGGCCGCTAAGCAATAACCACAGCCGACACATTTCTCTTTGTGCACATCGACGATGCCTGTCGTTTCGTCTTTATATGCAGCACCTGTTGGACAAACATACACACAAGGTGGGTTATCACAGTGCTGGCAAGATTCACGAGTGAATTGGTATTCCACATCAGGGAATTCCCCTATCGGCTCTCCTCGATGAATTTTAAGACGAGTCACACCTTCCGGAACATTATTCACTTCACGACACGCATCAGTACACGCGGTGCAACCAATACAAGCCGTTTCATCGTGTACCATACCTAAACGTTTAGCTCGCTCACTGTCACTGGCATAAAGAGAAGAGCTCACAACGGAAGTGCCTGCAACGCCTGTGGTCAAAATCAGTGCGCCGCTACCGGCTAAGAAATTTCTTCTAGAACATTTCATGCTATCTCTCCTCCTCTTTTGCAAGTTCAGGCTCGATGGCAAATTCAGAGTGACAGTCGACACATTGCTTAATCAGCTCTTTACGGTCGTATGCCAGCGCTTTGGCTTTCGCAGCATGCACATCATGACAATTTGAACACGTCAGGTTTTTCGCGTGTACATCATGCGTCCAGTGACTTTCACGTAACTTCAACGGTGTATGACAATCCACACATTGACTATTGGCTTTAAGGATTAAACTTGGATCAAGAAAGACTTTATCGTGAACTGCTTGAGATTGTACTGCGGAAAACTTAATCACCTCCGAAGCCCCTTCACGGTGATCGGGTCCGATATTACTATGACAATTCGTGCAGTTGAGCTGTTTGCCCTGGCTTAATAGAGCTTGCGGGTCATGCGATAGATTCAGAGTATCTTTGGCGTCCTTATGACACTGGAGACATTTATAGTCTCTGTCACGGATTAATTCGACTTGATGGCGCTCGGTTTGAGCACCTTCAACTAGCTCTGAAGAAGTCGCATGGGCGGCGATGGAAAAACCATAGACGGCAAAGATGAAGAGAAGTTTCAACATTGTCTCTATGGCCAATTTTATATTGCCCATATTTTCTTTCCTTAGCTCTTAAATAAGTGATAATTATTCTCAATTATTTATTTGAGCGACAATTAATTTCCTCTGAAGATATTTTTAACATCTTCAAATGACATCAATTCTTATTTCAGAAAGCCACAACGCTAAACCTATATTTATAATACCTCTATTATTCATAAGAGGTAGAGACAACCGTTCAAAAAGCGAGCTTAATCACCCTATTTTTAAAATGGTTAAAAAGCTAACCCCTTATCAAACAAAGCATTGATAACTACCCCTTTAGGGTTATATAAATTCAAACATGATTGAGATCACTGGTATAAATTGATCTAAAACAAAACAAGTTCCGCTCACTATTTCATCTATTTAATTAAGCCATATTATAAACAGTAGATCTCCGATTCTTATTTGGAATAGCTTCTCACAACGCTGCTAATAAAAATGAATATGGAGATAACACCGTGAGCATAAAACACTGGATGAGCACACCTATCGCGGTTGCGACCTTATTTGCCAGCCAATTATTTTTGGTCGGCGCTCCGTTGGCGGCGGAAGATAAAGGTCTCATCGATCCACGCAATGACGCCTTCGAACAAAACCACCCTGACCAATACCATTCTTGGAAAGCGACATCTGAAAGCGAACATATTGAAGATGCACTCGGAGAAGACCCTAATATGGTCATTCTTTGGGCTGGCTATGGCTTCGCTAAAGACTACAATAAGGCTCGCGGGCACTTTTACGCTCTCGATGATGTTCGTCAAACACTTCGCACTGGTGCTCCCACCGATGAAAAATCAGGTCCCATGCCAATGGCGTGTTGGAGCTGTAAGAGCCCAGATGTCGCACGTGTGATTGATGAACGAGGTGAAGATGGGTATTTCGAGGGAAAATGGGCACGCTTGGGCTCAGAAATCGTAAATCCTATTGGCTGCTCTGACTGTCACGATACTCGCTCTGAGGAGTTCAAAAATGGCGAGCCAGCACTTGCGGTCACTCGCCCGTATGTTGAGCGAGCTTTTGATACGATTGGCAAAAAATTTGATGAGCAATCCCGCCTCGATCAACAAGCCTCTGTTTGTGCACAATGCCACGTTGAATACTACTTCACAGGCCCAACAAAAGCGGTCAAATTCCCTTGGGATATGGGAACTTCAGTAAACGACATGGAGAAGTATTACGACGCACTAAACTTCAAAGATTGGACGCATGCCGTTTCTAAAGCACCCATGTTAAAAGCACAACACCCTGGTTACGAAACTTGGCGAGAAGGCATCCACGGTAAGAACAAAGTAGTTTGTGTAGACTGTCACATGCCGAAAGTAACCAAAGAAGATGGCACTGTGTATACCGATCATAAAGTCGGTAACCCATTTGATCGCTTTGATGATACGTGCGCGCAATGCCACACTCAAACAAAAGAGCAGCTACAGGGCATCGTTTCAACACGTAAGGCGCAAGTATTGAACATGAAGCTAACCGCCGAGAAACAAATCGTTGCTGCACACTTTGAAGCAGGAGCGGCTTGGGATGCCGGTGCAACAGAAGAAGAAATGCAACCAATCTTACAAGACATCCGTCACGCACAATGGCGTTGGGACTATGCAATAGCGTCTCACGGTGTCCACATGCATGCACCTGAAGTTGCGCTCGAAGTGCTCGGTACCGCCGTTGACCGTGCTGCGGATGCGCGTACTAAACTTGTTCGTCTACTTGCGAAGAAAGGCATTACCGAACCAGTACAGATCCCGGACATCTCCACTAAAGCGAAAGCGCAGCAAGCACTCGGTATGGACATGGAGAAAATGAACGCCGATAAGAAAGACTTCTTGGAAACCATTGCTCCAGATTGGGATAAGGCTGCAGCCGAACGCGAAGCCACGTACTAATTAAACTGACAGATATGGTTAAATAGATACGACAAGGGGCGCACAGTACGCCCCTTTCTTTATTTCTTCACCCTCGATCTTATCGAGAGATAAAAATTAGATTCACTAGCGACGAGGAAGCCTCGGCCTAGGTTGGATATTTGGACGTGCTTTAGGCATCTGCACATTTGGACGAGCAACTGGTCGCTGGATTTTCGTTTCAGGTAATGCTTTTCTTTGTTGAACCTTTTCTTTCAAGGCTTTGTCTTGTAAAGCTGCAGGCTCAATACGCTCCGGACGATTTTCCCACTTGGTTTGAATCTCCTGCTTTTGTTCTTCAGGAAGCGATTGCCAATGGTCGTCTAACTGACGCTTCATATTGTCAATATTGGCGGACATATCATCGTCCTTCCAATCTTCTACCTTGTCTTTAATCGATTGCTGTTGGTCTTCATCTAAGCCATTCCACCATTCTTCGAGCTTCTCTTTGTATTCATCGTCGTTGTCGCAACAACCCGGGTAGTAATAAATCCAGTAGTCGTCATGATCGTACCACCAAGGATCATAGTAACCTGAAGAATAATAAACCGAAGAGGAAGAGCCAGAATGATCGGAAGAGCTACAACCCGCCAATATAGAGCCGCACAGCAAAACCAATATGCTCAGTGCTTTATTTTTCATTCGTTGCCCACCTTTCCCTCTACTGCTTATTAAATTGTACGCCTACAACAGCTCTTTTGCTTTGTTGATAGAGTTAATGATTTGCACTCTATCTAAGTTTGGATCATTAGAATCTAATAATAGTACCCAAGTATCAATGGCCTCCTGAAAGCGGAATGACAAAAAATGGTCATTTGCGATCAAAGACAAAGCCGCTTCATTGTGAGGTTCAAGTTGTAGCGCTTGTTCAAGCAACAAACCCACTTCATCCGTCATTGCTTGCTTATGAATGTAATACAGGGTCGTCGCTTTAGCGGCAAGCTGAGTAGCACTGACAGGGTCAGTCAATTGGATCGCGTAGTCGAAACAAATAAGAGCACCATCAAACTCTCCTTCGAGCAAATAGCCCTGCCCTAGCTGGAACCAAAGCTCGGCATTATTAGGCTCCTCCCGAAGTTGGGTTTGAATCTCTTCCATGATGTCGCGAGTGGTCATCATGCGTGACATTTCGGCTTGAATCGGCGGTGGCGGCGGTTGTCGAAATAGCAAAAAGCCAGCGGTCGTCAGAACGAAAACTAATACGCAAAAACCAAACCATTTTGCCGGTTTTATTCGAGACGCGCTCAAGGACAACAAGACGATGAACAAACCCATCAACGTGATGGCAACAAAAAACCAAACAGACATAACACGACCTATCGGAGAATGTACGCACAGTTTACTGGTTTATGATTTGAATTGCGGTGATACAAATACAAAAAAGCCGAGCATTTCGCTCGGCTTTCACATTTAGCTATGAAGGTGAAGATTATTCTTCTTCAGAGCCTTCTTCTGCGTCATCTGCTTTTGGCGCTTCAGGTGCTTGTTGCTCTGCATTCACTTCTGTCGTTTCGGCTGCTTCTGCTTCTTCGCCTTCAGGCAATTCAACTTCTTCAACTTCATCGATACGCTGTAGGCCAACCACTGATTCGTCTTCTGCTGTACGGATCAGAGTCACACCTTGAGTGTTACGACCAACTTGGCTAACTTCTGCAACACGTGTACGAACTAGAGTACCAGCGTCGGTGATCATCATCATCTCGTCGCCTTCTTCTACTTGTACCGCACCAACTACTGGACCGTTACGTTCAGAAACCTTGATAGACACAACGCCCTGAGTTGCACGACCTTTCGTTGGGTATTCTGCTAGTTCAGTACGTTTACCATAACCGTTTTGAGTAACGGTTAGGATGTCACCTTCGTTCGATGGAACGATCAGAGAAACCACTTGGTCATCGTCTGCTAACTTCATACCGCGAACACCCGCCGCTGTACGACCCATTGCACGTACTTTGTCTTCGCTAAAGCGAACCACTTTACCTGCTTTAGAGAACAGCATGATGTCACTATCGCCGTTGGTGATATCAACACCAATTAGCGAGTCATCATCACGCAAGTTAACAGCGATTAGACCGTTTGAACGTACGTTTGCAAACTGGTTTAGTGGGGTCTTCTTAACCGTACCGTCACCCGTTGCCATGAAGATAAATTTCTCTGGAGAGAACTCATCAACAGGAAGGATTGCAGTAATACGCTCGCCTTCCTCTAGCGGAAGGATGTTTACGATTGGCTTACCACGAGCAGTGCGAGTTGCATGCGGCAATTGGTAAACTTTCAGACGGTAAGTCTTACCACGAGTAGAGAAACATAGGATGTTATCGTGAGTATTTGCAACAAGTAGACGCTCGATGAAGTCTTCATCTTTCATCTTCGTTGCACTCTTACCTTTACCACCACGACGCTGAGCTTCGTAGTCGCTTAGAATTTGGTACTTAACGTAACCTTCGTGAGACAGAGTCACAACCACGTCTTCACGAGCAATCAGCTCTTCCATGTCAATGTCATGGGTTGCTGCTGTGATTTCTGTACGACGAACATCACCGTAACTATCACGAACTGCTTCTAATTCTTCGCGGATCACTTCCATTAGACGCTCAGTGCTTGCAAGGATATGCATTAGCTCTGCAATTTCTTCTAGAAGTGCTTTGTATTCATCAAGAATCTTCTCGTGCTCTAGACCGGTTAGGCGGTGTAGACGAAGTTCTAGGATTGCTTGCGCTTGAGTTTCAGTTAGGTAGTACAGACCATCACGGATACCGTATTGATCTTCTAGCCATTCTGGACGAGCTGCATCAGTACCAGCACGCTCAAGCATTGATGCTACGTTACCAAGATCCCAACCACGCGATACCAAGCCAACTTTTGCTTCTGCTGGTGTTGGTGCGTTTTTGATCAACTCAATAACTTCATCGATGTTTGCAAGAGCAAGAGACAGTGCTTCAAGGATATGAGCACGTTCACGCGCTTTGCGTAGTTCGAAGATAGTACGACGAGTTACAACTTCACGACGGTGGTCAACGAAGCACTTCAACATGTCTTTTAAGTTGAATAGCTGTGGTTGGCCGTTGTTTAGCGCAACCATGTTGATACCGAAAGTGGTTTGAAGCTGAGTTTGTGCGTAAAGGTTGTTTAGTACAACTTCACCCACTGCATCGCGCTTACATTCAATAACAATACGCATACCGTCTTTATCCGACTCGTCGCGCAGTGCACTGATGCCTTCTACTTTCTTATCTTTCACTAGCTCAGCGATCTTTTCGATCAAGCGAGCTTTGTTTACCTGGTAAGGGATTTCAGTGACGATGATGGTTTCTTTACCATTCTTCTCCACTTCGATGTCCGCTTTTGAACGCATGTAGATTTTGCCACGACCAGTTTTGTACGCGTCTACGATGCCTTTACGACCGCTGATAAGTGCTGCCGTAGGGAAATCAGGACCAGGAATGTAATCCATCAGTTCATCAATGGTGATTTCTTCATTATTGATGAATGCAAGACAGCCATCGATCACTTCGCCAAGGTTGTGTGGCGGGATGTTGGTTGCCATACCTACCGCGATACCAGAAGCACCGTTTACCAATAGGTTAGGAATTTTCGTTGGAAGAACCGCTGGGATTTGCTCCGTACCATCGTAGTTAGGTACGTAGTCCACGGTTTCTTTATCTAGGTCAGCCAGAAGCTCGTGGGCAATTTTCGCCATACGTACTTCGGTATAACGCATTGCCGCAGCAGAGTCGCCATCGATCGAGCCAAAGTTACCTTGACCATCGACCAGCATGTAACGAAGTGAGAACGGCTGAGCCATACGTACGATTGTGTCGTACACAGCACTATCACCGTGTGGGTGATATTTACCGATTACGTCGCCGACAACACGGGCTGATTTTTTATATGGTTTGTTCCAATCGTTGCCTAGTACGTTCATCGCGAATAAAACGCGGCGGTGTACTGGTTTTAGGCCATCACGCACATCTGGAAGAGCACGACCCACGATTACTGACATCGCGTAGTCTAGGTATGAACCTCTAAGCTCATCTTCAATGTTTACGGGCGTGATCTCTTTAGCTAAATCGCTCATAGAGCCATTATCCCTCTATTATCTGATCGTAATTACGATACGTGTAAGGTGCAAAAATATAACACACAATTCATCAACGGGGCATCACTTTCCCGCTCCTTTTATCAGGTTGTGAGCTTCGTTATGAGTTAAATGAAGAGAATTTGCACATTCATCCCATATCTTTCTGAAAACTGACTATATTTCCACCAACGTCGTTCAAAAATCTCCCCTGTAGCGATTGTGAGAAAAGAAGCAGTTTTAACGTATCGTACCATTGGAGTATAATCGCGCCTTCCAAAGGACTATTAGCGAAGCGATATAACTATCATGACTAAAGCACAAAACGTCGACCCTAGTGAAATTAAGAAATTCGAAGAGATGGCTTCTCGTTGGTGGGATTTAGAGGGCGAGTTCAAACCTCTTCACCAAATTAACCCGCTTCGCTTGAACTATGTCCTAGACAAAGCCGATGGCCTGTTTGGGAAGAAAGTGCTCGATGTTGGCTGCGGTGGTGGCATCCTTGCCGAGAGTATGGCAAAAGAAGGCGCCGTCGTTACCGGGCTAGATATGGGTAAAGAGCCTCTCGAAGTTGCTCGTCTTCATGCGCTTGAAACAGGCACCAAGTTGACTTACATCCAAAGCACGATTGAAGACCATGCAGAAGAAAATGCGGGGTCTTACGATGTCGTCACTTGTATGGAAATGCTTGAGCACGTGCCAGACCCGCTTTCAGTTATTCGGTCGTGTGCGGCACTTGTGAAACCTGGTGGCCATGTCTTCTTCTCTACACTAAACCGCAACATCAAATCTTACTTGCTTGCGATTGTGGGTGCTGAAAAACTATTAAAGATTGTTCCTGAAGGCACGCACGACCATGAAAAGTTCATTAAGCCAGCAGAAATGATGAAGATGATAGACCAAACTGACCTAACAGAAATGGGCATCACCGGCTTACATTACAACCCGCTAAACGACAGTTACAAACTAGGCCGTAATGTGGATGTAAACTACATCGTGCACACTCAGAAGTATTGATAATGTCACCATCTCGCCAAGAGATATCCTTTCATTAAAATATGAAATTAAGTGAAAAGCGGTAGCATAAATGCACCGCTTTTTTTGTCATATTCTGTATAAAAATAGTGCTCTAGATTCCATTTTGACCAATCTATTTTTAACAGACAAAAACTATCAAAGATCAAGGAAAATATTTTTACATGCGGTTATTTATGAACCGATCTGAAAAACGTAATTTTCCCCATTCAAGTCCGCCCTTTTCTCATCGGTTAGTGTTCACTTACTGATTTTTTTTATTTTGTTAGTTATCCACAAGTCATCCCAAACCTGTGCCTTGAAAAATTGGGGTAACAGCACTATCTTGTAACTCGAAAACAAATTAACCCCTATATGTTGTGTTTAAGCTACAATATATAGATAGACTTTGATCACAAAGCCGCCGCAAATTTTACAAGTTTTGCACATAAACAAACAAAAACACGGCTTTTATCAGTTTTCTTAGGGAAATAAAGCAGAATGAACCAACAACTTACCGTCACCAAGCGTGATGGCCGTAAAGAAACTATCGATCTGGAAAAAATCCATCGCGTTATCACTTGGGCTGCCGAAGGTCTTAACAACGTTTCAGTATCTCAAGTAGAACTGCGTGCTCACATCCAGTTTTACGACGGCATCACCACGTCAGATATCCATGAGACGATGATCAAGTCTGCCGCAGACCTGATTTCAGAAGAAACACCGGACTACCAATACCTAGCTGCTCGCCTAGCGGTATTCCACCTACGTAAAAAAGCATACGGCCAATACGAGCCGCCAACGCTATACAATCACGTAGCTCGTCTTATTGATATGGGTAAGTACGATCAGCACATTCTGGAAGACTACACAAAAGAAGAACTAGACGAACTTGATGCGTACCTAGACCACAAACGCGATCTAGACTTCTCTTACGCTGCTGTAAAACAGCTAGAAGGTAAGTACTTCGTACAGAACCGTGTATCTGGCGAGATCTACGAAAGTGCTCAGTTCCTATACATCCTAGTTTCAGCTTGTCTGTTCGCAAATTACCCGAAAGAAACACGCCTTGATTACATCAAGCGTTTCTACGATGCGACATCGACATTTAAGATTTCTCTACCTACACCGATCATGTCTGGTGTACGTACTCCTACTCGTCAGTTCAGCTCATGCGTGCTGATCGAGTGTGGTGATAGCCTTGATTCTATCAACGCAACGGCGAGCTCAATCGTACGTTATGTATCTCAACGTGCTGGTATCGGTATCAACGCAGGTCGTATCCGTGCGCTAGGTTCTGAAATCCGTGGTGGTGAAGCATTCCACACTGGTTGTATCCCATTCTACAAATACTTCCAAACTGCAGTGAAATGTTGTTCTCAAGGTGGTGTTCGTGGTGGTGCTGCGACGGTGTTCTACCCACTATGGCACGGTGAAGCTCGTTCACTGATGGTTCTTAAGAACAACCGTGGTGTTGAAGAGAACCGTGTTCGTCACATGGATTACGGTGTTCAGTTAAACAAACTGATGTACCAACGCTTGGTAGAGGGTGGCAACATCACGCTGTTCTCACCATCTGACGTACCAGGCCTATATGACGCATTCTTCGAAAACCAAGAAGAATTTGAACGTCTATACGTGAAATACGAGAACGATCCTTCAATCAAGAAAGAGACCGTTAAAGCGATTGAAATGTTCACTCTGCTAATGCAAGAGCGTGCATCAACGGGTCGTATCTACATTCAGAACGTAGACCACTGTAACACTCACAGCCCGTTCGACTCAGAAGTCGCGCCAGTTCGTCAATCAAACCTATGTTTAGAGATCGCACTGCCAACTAAGCCTCTGAAGAACGTTGAAGATGACTCAGGCGAGATCGCACTATGTACGCTTTCTGCGTTCAACCTTGGTGCAATCAAATCTCTTGATGATTTCGAAGAGCTATCTGAACTTGTAGTCCGTGCACTAGATGCACTACTTGATTACCAAGATTACCCACTACCAGCAGCATACAAGTCGACAATGAACCGTCGTACGCTGGGCGTTGGTGTTATCAACTACGCATACTACCTAGCGAAGAACGGTGTTAAATACTCTGACGGTAGCGCAAACGGTCTAACGCACCGTACATTCGAAGCGATTCAATACTACCTATTGAAAGCATCGGTAGCACTTGCGAAAGAACAAGGTAAGTGTCCTTCGTTCCACGAAACGAACTACGCGAAAGGCTTATTGCCAATCGACACTTACAAGAAAGACATCGATCTTATCTGTGAAGAAGAACTTCATTACGACTGGGATAGTCTACGCAAAGAAATCGTTGAACACGGTCTACGTAACTCAACACTGACTGCGCTGATGCCATCAGAGACTTCTTCTCAAATTTCGAACGCAACAAATGGTATTGAGCCACCACGTGGTTATGTATCAGTAAAAGCATCGAAAGACGGTATCCTGAAGCAAGTTGTGCCTGATTTCACTGAGCTGAAAGACAACTATGAACTGCTTTGGAACATCGGTTCTAACGACGGTTACTTGCATCTTGTGGGTATCATGCAGAAATTCGTTGACCAAGCGATCTCAGCTAACACAAACTACGACCCATCAGGTTACGAAACTGGCAAGGTTCCAATGAAGAAGCTTCTTCAAGACCTGCTAACTGCGTATAAGTTTGGTGTGAAGACACTTTACTACCATAACACTCGTGATGGCGCGAAAGACGACCAGAAAGACGCAGTTCAACCACAAGATGACGATTGTGCAGGCGGCGGTTGTAAGATTTAATCTTCCCAACTGAACAATACGTAAAAACAGACTATCGAACGCCTCCCCTCTTGGGGAGGTCTAAAAGGAATTGAGGCATTATGGCTTACAGTACTTTTAACCAGAACAAAAATGACCAGCTAAAGGAACCAATGTTCCTTGGTCAATCCGTGAACGTTGCTCGTTACGACCAACAAAAATTCGAAATTTTCGAAAAGCTAATCGAAAAACAATTGTCTTTCTTCTGGCGTCCAGAAGAAGTTGACGTGTCAAGCGACCGCATCGATTACAACAAGCTACCAGATCACGAGAAGCACATCTTCATCTCAAACTTGAAGTACCAAACGCTTCTAGATTCAATCCAAGGTCGTAGCCCGAACGTAGCACTACTTCCGCTTGTTTCTTTGCCAGAGCTAGAAACATGGATTGAGACTTGGTCTTTCTCTGAAACGATCCACTCTCGTTCATACACGCACATCATCCGTAACATCGTGAATGACCCAAGTGTTGTATTCGATGACATCGTTAAAAATGAGCATATCCTAAAGCGCGCGAAAGACATTGCACACTACTATGATGATTTGATCCAAGCGACAAATGATTACCACCGCTACGGTGAAGGCGAGCACGTTCTAAATGGCGAAACGGTTAAAGTTAGCCTGTACGACTTGAAGAAGAAATTGTACGTGTGCTTGATGTCAGTAAACGCACTAGAAGCCATCCGCTTCTACGTAAGTTTTGCTTGTTCATTCGCTTTCGCAGAGCGTGAGCTGATGGAAGGTAACGCGAAAATCATCAAGCTGATCGCACGTGATGAAGCCCTTCACCTGAACGGCACGCAACACATGATCAACTTGCTACGCAACGGCCAAGATGACTTCACATTCATGCAAATCGCTGAAGAAGCAAAACAAGACTGTTTTGATCTTTTCAAAGAAGCGGCTGAGCAAGAAAAGGAATGGGCAGAGTACCTATTTAAAGACGGTTCAATGATCGGTCTGAACAAAGATATCCTGAGCCAATACGTTGAGTACATCACCAACATCCGTATGCAAGCGGTAGGTCTACCAATGGCATACCCAGAAGCAACAACGAACCCTATCCCATGGATCAACGCTTGGTTGTCATCGGATAACGTTCAAGTAGCGCCACAAGAAGCAGAGATTTCTTCTTACCTTGTTGGTCAAATTGACAACGAAGTAAGCGCAGACGACTTCGAAGGATTTGAGCTGTAATGCCAAGCATCAAAATCAACAAACTCGTCAGCATTGAGTCTAACCCATCCAATACTATTTTGGAGACGATGGA
Source organism: Vibrio sp. Sgm 5 (assembly GCF_026241575.1). Classification (NCBI taxonomy): domain Bacteria; kingdom Pseudomonadati; phylum Pseudomonadota; class Gammaproteobacteria; order Vibrionales; family Vibrionaceae; genus Vibrio; species Vibrio sp. Sgm 5. The sequence continues at coordinate 133,541 of NZ_JAPHPY010000006.1, read as the reverse complement.
GCAAGCTGGACTGTTACCAGAATATAACTGCCGAGACGGCCACTGTGGTGCTTGTCGCTGCAAGTTAGAATCTGGTGAAGTAGAGTATGTAGGTTTTGCAATGGCTTACACTCAGCCAGATGAGATTCTGCCTTGTATTTGCAAAGCGAAATCCAGTGTTTCGCTTAGTGGCGTAAACTATGCGATGAAAGAAAAACGCGCATAAGCTTAGCTCTAACAAATACAAAAAAGCCAAGACAATCGTCTTGGCTTTTTGCTATGTAAATTGGGCAGTCTGCCATTAGCCTAAAGCGCACTACTTGGAATGTGCATTTCTTTGACTTTCTCTAAGAAAGCGTATTGTGCAGACATTGGCTTGCGTTCCAAATAACGACGTAGCATATCTAGTGCCGCCGCGCTGATGACTTTCACTTGGTCGTCACGCTGGTATTTTCTCGATAACTTATACAACGCGCCCCACTCTCCCGTTGAAGTGGAAAGTGCGACAGAGAAAACGCCCTCATCAAGCTTACCTGTGACTAACGCTAAATCAGTACCACACTTCTCACGCGTCGCCCCCGCCAACGCAAACGTCGCCGCTAACGGATCACCTTCATCAGTAATGGTTTGGCTCTGCGCTGAGAGCACCCATCCATGTCCAAATTGTTTTTCGACGTTCTCATCGCCATTGAGCCAATAAGTTAAATGCCCGGCACTGCTCTTCTCAGAAACCGATAAGGTTAACCCTTTCTCCACCAGCAAGTGGCCGACGTGCTCAACCATTGGTGTGTCAACGCTCACCGTGTTGCTCTCAAGGTGTTTGTGAATGAGCTGCATGAGCTTCATACGCTGCTCTAGTTGATTAGATGGCCCAAACAGCTTCACTTCGATAAAAGGCAAATAAGAGCGGTAGCCAAGCTCATAACCTTGCGGCAATTTCATTTGATCGAGCTTGTCAGAAATACCAGATTCAGAGAGACCAAAGGTATAAATTCGACTGCATGACGAGCTTTCGATTTCAGGAAACTGTTTTTTTAAATCAGGCAGAATCTGCGCCTCTGCCATCAACTTAAATTCACTTGGCACACCAGGGGTAAAATAGAAAACCGCATCATTGATCAGCATCTTAAAACCACAAGCGGTGCCGATTGGGTTATCTACGATTTCTGCCGTCTCTGGCAACATCGCTTGCTTGAGGTTGCTGGCTGGCATTGGGATACCACGACGAGCGTACATCGACTCCAGATTCTCTAACCAATCTTTGAACAGTACTAATTTACATTCGGCGGCTTTTGCCGCTGCAGCGGCGCTCATATCATCTGTAGTTGGGCCCAAACCTCCATTAACAATAACAACATCGTTGTTAAAGCTAAGCATGAGAAATTCTTCAATAAGGCTCGACTGTTTATCTCCGACCGTCGAGCGCTTGGTTAAGCCAAATCCATGTTGATAAAACAAGCTCGACAACCAAGCTGCATTCGTATCAACAATATCACCGTGAAGCACTTCTTCTCCGGTACTAAGCATCGAAATTTTCACAACTGACTCCTGGAAATAGGCAAAATTCACTTTTTTTCGACATTGTGCCTATATCGTTTTCTTTTTATTAGACTAATCTCTTAGTCAAATTGTTGAGATTAAATGTAGGTCAAGTATTTAAATGGCTGTTCTTTTAAGGGATAATTGTGAGCCCGATCATCAAACCAACAACTCGGAGACCTCTGTGTCAAAATCATCCATGTTCAAGAAAACGCTAAGTGGTCTTGTTCTGACAGCATCTGCTTCAGCAAACGCAAGCCAGTACGATATGACTAATCATATTGAGTTTTCTTACACGCCTGATTGCTTGTCAGGTTACTGCGAAACAACCACTCTGTATAGCTTCGAGCCACAAAATCGTAGTTTCGCTATGGGTCTGGATAATGATGACTCTTTAAACCTTGACGCTGGTCTTCAACCAAAACACCTCATCATCCCTAAAGATAAAGATTGGGACTATTTAATGGGGCAGACATACACCATTCTTGGCTTGAGTGTCGCAACCGTCGGTTTGATGACACTGTTACCTGAAAGCATCACGAAATGGGACGATGAAGATCGTGACATGAGTAAGCTTGGTAGTAAATGGAAAGACAACGTTTCAAGCGGTCCAGTTTGGGATCGTGATGAACACTTCCTAAACTACGTTATGCACCCTTACTTTGGCGGTGTTTACTATACGGCTGCACGTCACGCGGGTTACAACGAGTTTGAATCGTTCCTATACTCAGCGACCATGTCGACTTTCTTCTGGGAATACGGCGTAGAAGCATTTGCAGAAATCCCATCATGGCAAGACTTGTTTATTACTCCATTTTTTGGTGCCGTGGTAGGTGAAATGATGCTAACAGCCGAGCAGGACATTATTGCCGGCGGCGGTGAAGTGATGGGTTCAGAAACGATGGGTGATGTATCTCTGTTCTTCCTAAACCCTGTAGGTCATATCCACTATTGGGTATCCGATGCTTGGGGTGGTAGCGCAGAATTCCAGTTCAGCTCGTCCCCATGGTTCGGCAACCAAGACGCAGCGAAATTCGCGATGGACGCTGGCGCAAGCTACGACAACGTCTTCTACGGTTTCGAAATGAAGGTAACCTTCTAAAACCAAACATTTAAGAAGCAGCTCACGGGCTGCTTTTTTTGTGCCCCAAGCATAGTTTTCATTATTTGCATCACGAATTAGCGTCAAAAATTGACCTTTGTCAAACCTACCCCTCCCCCAACATCTACACTGAATTTAAGGAAAAACTCTATTAACTTAAGTTCTTGAACCTTAAGCCCAAATAACTATAGCGATACGTCTACCGTGCCGCACCCAAACCTTATTCCGGGAGGGGACATTATGAACACAGTGTTTATCGTTAATTTTGTCGGTCAGGCATCACCAGCGACCATTAAACAGCTTGCAGCTGTTACACACGAAAACGACGGCAAATGGTTAATCAGTAAAGTGAACTTTATTGAAGATCAGGTCGCCGGTGTTATCAAGGTTGAACTTCCTGAAGAAAACGCAGACATTGTTAAAGAAGCGTTTTCAGCGTGCCAAACATTGGTCGTAAAATTTGTTGATTCAGAGCCGCATGCTCACTCAGAAGATACGGTTTTTCAATTACGTCTGGATGCGAACGATCGAGCTGGTATCGTCAATGAAATCACTCATGTCCTCGACGGGCAAGGCATCTCTATTCTCGATATGGACTGCCAACGTGTGTTTATTGCTGGCGGAGGTGGCGTTAGCTCGAGCCTCTTCAGCGCAAAAATGGCGATTAAGTTACCAAGTGAGTTGGGCATTGATGACGTAGCGAATGAGCTTGAAGCATTAAGTGAAGATACACGCGTTATTGTGGAAGGTTAACGCACTATTCAAACGCTTTCATCCAATAAAAAAGAGCAGCGTTATGCTGCTCTTTTTACGTTCAACCAAATGAAATAGGATTACTTCACTGTCCATTGAGACAGAGAGCGTTTGAAATCTGAGTAATCAAATTCATTCAACTTTTGAATCTCGCCGTTTGAACGTTCACAGTATACCGAAGGCATACGCAGACCGTTAAACCAGTTCAGCTTAACCATGGTGTAGCCCGCGCTATCTAGAATATGTAGACGTTGGCCGATCTCAAGCGGTTGGTCGAAGTTCGCCACGCAGAACTGGTCACCCGCTAAGCAAGAGCAAGAACCAATCACGTATTCATGCTCGCCGTTTTCAGAGGCTTCTAGAATTGACGCGGGTTCATTGTAAATAAGCGTGTCTAAGCGATGCGCTTCCGTTGCAGAATCCACAATCGCCGTCTTCTTCACGTTTTCTACGACATCCACTACGGTAACCACAAGGTCCGTGGTCTTGGTAATGATGGCTTCGCCCGGCTCCAAATACATTTGTACACCGTGCTTCTCGGAGAAAGCTTTTAGTGCTAAGCCTAGCTTCTCAATGTCATAACCCGGCCATGTGAAGAACACGCCGCCGCCCATACTTACCCAATCAAGCTTATCTAAATGCTCACCAAACTGTTCAGAGATAGCATCCAACAAGCCAATAAACGCATCGACGTCTTTGTTCTCACAGTTCATGTGGAACATCACGCCATCAATGCCATCGAAGGTTTCCGGCTTGATATGGTCTGCTTGTACGCCAAGACGAGAGAACTGACGAGCAGGGTTCGCTAAGTCTTGACCTGCGTAGCTCACACCAGGGTTTAAGCGCAAACCAATCGACGCTTTGCCTTCAACAATATGACGGTATGCCGCCAACTGTGACTGAGAGTTGAAGATCATCTTGTCACAGATATCGGCTACTTCATGGACATCATCTTCGCTGTAACCCACGCTGTATGCGTGTGTCTCTCCGCCGAAAGTTTCATAGCCAAGCTTTACTTCAAACGGGCCAGAGCTGGTTGTCCCGTCTAAGTAAAGCTTGATGATGTCGAACACGCCCCATGTTGAGAAGCACTTCAGTGCCAACACCAGTTTCACACCAGAGATATCTTTCAGCTGTTTTGCTTTCTCTAAGTTCTCAACCAACTTGTCTTCATTGATCATGAAGTACGGGGTTTTCAGTTGCTCTTTACTCATAACTAACCATTTATCAACGATTAACCCCCTCTAACACCCTCTTAGAAAGGGGGAGGATTAAACCAAGCCACCTCTACTCTTGCCAAAAAAGTGGAAAGATTGAAGCTATACCCAGTAAATCCCTGTTCCTCTCCTTACAAAGGAAAGTGGAAACCGTACTCGGTTTGCCTCAGCTTCCCCCCTTTTAAAAGTGGAAGATTTGAAACTAAGATCGGCCTGTCTTTGCTCCTCCCCTTTTCAAGGGGAGGCTGGGGGGGGGTAACCTTAAATACGACAAAAGCAGCCACGGCTTCACGCCATGACTGCTCGAGTAATCTAAATAAGTTTAACCTTAAACTTATTTGTTCAGTTCGTGAATCAGCGGCAAACCTTGACCTGCTTCTAATTCCTGAACATGCCAATCAAGGCCGATAGTTGGCATTGTTTCTAGGAACGGGTCTGGGTTTAGTTGTTCCATGTTGAACACACCTTTATCTGCCCATTCGCCGCGGAAGAATTGCAACGCAGCTGTAATTGCTGGCACACCTGTTGTGTAAGAGATCGCTTGGTGTTCTACATCTTCGTAAGCCACTTCGTGGTCTGCGTTGTTGTAGATAAACACGCTACGCTCTTTGCCGTCTTTCTTACCTTGAACCCAAGTACCGATACACGTTATGCCAGTGTAGCCTGGCGCTAAAGACGTTGGATCTGGCAACATCGCTTTTAATACGTGTAAAGGTTGTACGACTGTACCATCGTGTAGCGTTAGCGGATCTGGGCTCAATAGGCCGATATCACGCATTACATTGAAGTAGTTTAGGTAACGGTCACCGAAACCCATCCAGAATTCAATGCGTTTAGCAGGGATGAACTCTTTCATTGAGCGAACTTCATCGTGCGCCATTGAGTACACTTTGTGTGAACCACAGTTCGGGAAATCGAACTCTAGCATACGAGAGTGACAAGGTACTTGTTTCCACTCGCCATTTTCCCAGTAGAACGAATCGCCTTGGATCTCAAGCATGTTCGTTTCTGGGTCAAAGTTCGTCGCAAACTTCTTACCGTGGTCGCCTGCGTTCACGTCCATTACGTCGATAGTGTCAATTTCATCAAACAGATGCTTCACTGCGTACGCCGCAAATACTGATACTACGCCTGGATCGAAACCCGCACCTAGGATACCTGTGATACCCGCTTCTTCGAACTTCTCACGGTAGCCCCACTGCCAATCGTAAGCTTCTGGTACTTGTTGGCCTTCAGAACATAGGTCTACTGCTACTGATGTATCTAAGTATGAAACTTTTGCTCGGTAACACGCTTCCATGATTGGCATGTTAACCCACGGAGGACCCGCGTTAATCACTAGATCCGGTTTGACTTCTTCAATAAGAGCAACCAGAGAATCTACGTCGTCAGCATTCACTGCACGCGCGTCTAGTTTCTTAGCTGAATCTTTCAGGTTGTTTTTCTTCTGAATCGATTCGATGATCTTCTCACACTTACCGATAGTACGTGATGCGATTGTGATATCACCCAGAACGTCGTTGTTTTGTGCTGCTTTATGTGCAACAACCCAGCCAACGCCGCCTGCACCAATCTGTAGAACTGCCATAGTTTTCCGTTACCTTTATTAAACTAGCTCAACTGCTAGCGTGTTGATTTTCAAGAGCAAAGATTCAAAGTCCGCTGTCGTCAAACAAGGATTCAAAATCGTAAATTTAAGAGCGGTCTTACCATCAACAATGGTTTCACCAAGAACTGCAATACCGCGAGTCAGCGCTTCAAGACGCAATGCTTTGTTCAGTTCATCTAGATCAGCACACACGTTTGTTACGGGAACGTTTGTTGCACGGAATAGAACTGTAGAAAGTGCTGGTTCAGCGAGAAGTTCGAACTGATCGTGGTTGCGAATCATGTCAGCAACTTGCTGTGTTTGTACCAATAAGTGGTCGTACATATCGCCAAGCGTCTTAGGACCGACGTTTTGCATCGTCATAAAGACTTTCAATGCATCAAAACGCTTCGTGGTTGCGATAGATTTGTCGACCAAGTTTGGTAGCTCATCATGTTCACGGTTTAGGTAGTCAGCATGATGAAGTAAGAACTTAAAGTTCGACTTGTCGTTCACCAGCAACGCGCCACAACTGATTGTTTGGTAGAACAGTTTGTGGAAGTCGACACTGATTGAGTGTGCACGCTCTACACCTTTCAGGCGTGATTTGTAGCTGCTAAGAATCAATGCACCACCGTAAGCGCCATCCACGTGCATCCACATTTCGTGTTTCGCTGCCATATCAGCAATGAAATCTAAATCGTCAATTGCACCGTGATCAGTCGTACCCGCTGTGCCAACAATAGCGAATGGAATCAAACCTTCTGCTTTTGCCTGCGTTAGAACATGATCTAACTGAGTAATGTCCATTGTGCCGTCAGCGTTCGCATCGACGGTCATCACGGCTTTCTCACCTAGCCCCATCCAAGATGCTGACTTTTGAACCGTGAAGTGTGATTTCTTAGAGCACACAATGCGCAGTTTGTCGGCGTAATCAGGAAGGCCCAGCTTTTGGATTGAGTGGTTGCTTAGCTTGTCAGCAATCCAGTCACGCGCCAGCATTAAGCCCATTTGGTTGCTTTGTGTGCCACCGCTAGTGAAGATGCCATCCGCCTTATCACCAAGCTCGAATTTGTCACACAGCCAGTTAATTACCTTCTGCTCAACGTAAGTCGCAGACGATGCTTGATCCCATGAATCCATTGATTGGTTCAACGCTGCAATCATGACTTCTGCCGCTACCGCAGGCATGAGAGGAGGCGTATGCAAGTGAGCAATACAATCAGGGTGGTGAGTGAAAATCGCATTCTTCGCAACAAGCTCTGCTGATTCATCAATCACTGATTTTAGCGATGCGTTTTTGTTGTCTAGGTCGACCGCGTTAATCGCCGCTTCCAGCAGTTTAGGTTCCATTCCCGAGTATGGTGAATTCACCTGCTCAAACACTGACTTCATTGCTGCAGTCATGTGATTCATCACAGACGCAAACTCAGTACCACCAAGCTCACCGGTTTGAATGAAGTGCTTCTTCCACTCTTCTTGTGGGTCTGTTTCAACGTGGCTACCACCCGCCGCGATAATGGCGTCTTCCAATACTCGGAGGGCAAAGTCGATTTGCTCGAAAGAGATGATAAGTGGTGGAAGGAAACGAATCACAGAGCCGTCACGGCCGCCCTTTTCTACCATCAAGCCACGTTCAAGTGCCGCGCGTTGAATATCTAGAGTAAGTTGGCCATCCGACAAAGGCTCGCCGAACTTATTTAGTTCGCCGTTTGGACTCTTAATTTCTACACCCAGCATTAAGCCTTTACCGCGAACATCTGCAATACAGTTAACGCGTTTTTGAATGCTCTCAAGACCAAAGCGTAGGTACTGGCCTGCAACGTTTGCATGCTTTACAAGGTTGTCGCGCTGGATGATTTCTAGTGCTTTTGCACCTGACACCATTGCTAACTGGTTGCCACGGAAAGTACCAGTGTGCTCACCTGGCTTCCATGTATCGTGTTGTTTGTTGATCACCAATAGTGACATTGGCAAGCCACCACCGATCGCTTTAGACAAACATAAAATATCAGGAACAATACCCGCTTCTTCAAACGCGAAGTTGTAGCCCGACTTGCCAACACCACATTGAATTTCATCGAAGATCAACAAGATACCATGATCATCACAAATACGGCGTAGTTCACGTAGCCAGAACGCAGGAGCAGGAATAACACCGCCCTCACCTTGTACCGGTTCTGCAATGATTGCAGCAGGTTTCATGATGCCTGCTTCGTCGTCGTTCAGTAGACGCTCGATGTAACGAATACTCGCTTTCGCACCCTCGTCACCGCCTAGACCAAACGGACAACGTAAGCTGTATGGGAAAGGCATAAAGTGTACGTCTGACATCAAACCGGTACGACGAGCCTTAGTGCCCAAGTTACCCATCATGCCCATGGTGCCGTTCGTCATGCCGTGGTAGGCACCGCGAAAAGCAAACATGGTATTACGACCTGTGGTTTGCTTCGCCAGTTTGATCGCGGCTTCAACAGCATCTGCACCAGAAGGGCCACAAAACTGAATCACACAGTTGTCGCTCAACTCTTGAGGTAGGAAGCCTTTAACAGACTTAATGAAATGCGTTTTCGCAGATGTTGCGATATCCAGAGTCTGGTACGGCAAACCAGAATCCAATTGTTCTTTTAGCGCTTGGTTGATTTCTGGGTGGTTATAACCCAGAGCCAAAGTGCCCGCCCCCGCAAGACAGTCTAAGAAGATTTGACCACGAGTGTCTTCAACCAAACAACCATAGGCTTGTTTTATCGCGATTGGCAGACGACGTGGATAAGATCGAACCTCAGATTCATGCTCCGCCTGATCAATAAGAATTTGATCTGGCGTTAAATCATACGTTCCTTCAACTACAGGAACCTGGGAAGAAAAAAAGTTTGCGATAGTATTATCGACTTCAAAGGCAGTGCTCATACTACATAATCCCTTGAATTATAATGATTCTCTTTCCTGTATTTATTATCGTTAGTATTAAATAACAGGAGATACAGATACACCTCCGCATTCGTCATTACTTAAATGACAAATACAGATAACCCGTCACGACAAGCGCGACTTTTATAAATATTGGGAAGTAATCAAGGTTCCGTAATGCATCCGTTTTGTAAAACAGGACATTTCGGCAGTATGAAGCTGATTAGTGTGTGGTTGTTAAAAGGTTTCAATGTTGGGTTTCCCATAAACATGCTGCGTTTACAGCATTAGTATCCCGTCTATCGACAAATGGCTTTGCCGATACCTACCCTACGTAGTGTCACAATCAGCTTGAATGGTCACTACGCGTATCCCCCAGAGAATCAAATGTCGTAAAAGTTACGCTCCGAGATTGCGCGCGAATTTATCACAAAATAAAATCTTCTGGCAATATGTTTTCACAGGTTGCATATTGATTGAGATCACAAACAACAGCAAACGTTTACTCCATTCATTTTTAATCATATCAAACCGTATCGCTGCAGTTTTGCACCGCAAAGGTTCGTGCTTTAGAGGAAACAGACTATCGATAACAGCAATTCAAGGAATGGAAGAAACGGCTCAGAAGATCTGAAAAGAAAAAGCGTGAGAGGCATATTCAAAGCCCACCACTAAAAATGAATCCTTGATGAAAACAGCCATGAGGAATGACAGATACGAAAAAGCCCAGCATAAATGCTGGGCTTTTTCGTATCTGGAGCGACACACGAGGTTCGAACTCGTGACCTCAACCTTGGCAAGGTTGCGCTCTACCAACTGAGCTAGTGTCGCAGATTTTGAGATGGTGCCCCGGGCCGGACTTGAACCGGCACAACGCGAACGTCGAGGGATTTTAAATCCCTTGTGTCTACCAATTCCACCACCAGGGCACACAAATTTCTTTGTGATGCCTTTACAGAAAAGTAAAACACCATCATCTGATACCGCTTAACGCCATATCATTTTTATTTGGAGCGACACACGAGGTTCGAACTCGTGACCTCAACCTTGGCAAGGTTGCGCTCTACCAACTGAGCTAGTGTCGCATTCATTCTCAAAGAGAATAATGGAGGCGCCTCCCGGAGTCGAACCGAGGTCCACGGATTTGCAATCCGCTGCATAGCCACTCTGCCAAGGCGCCTCATTCATGAAGGAAGGTCAACTTCTTTCACCACCCTTTCGAGCAATGCTCTCTTGGGTACGGGATGCATTCTACGGATTCGAGCGATCGAGTCAACACTATTTTTATTTTTTTAAATCGTTTGACCAGATTTTGTGCGAAAGACGGTAAATTGATTAGTTTTAATACTGAGAATCTCCCAAATACACTTGTTTATCATGAATTTTGGGCTACTTTCCCTCCCTTTATCATGTATTCCGCTAGCCCCCAACAGTAGAGAAATTCGTACTTGAGTATCCGACCACGGCCCAGCGAGTAAGAACCAGACTTAGATCACAATTACTATTAAGGCTGCTTTCTCTCAGGCAATAAAAAAGCAGGCTAATAGCCTGCTTTCTAAATTCATCTGTTTCGATTACTTAGTGATGTTCTTCATTAAGTAAATCATCTTTCGCCGCAGCTAGGTATTGAACCATAGACCAGTATGTTAAGAACGTGGCAACGTAAAGCGCTCCAAAGCCAAGCCATACCATCCAGTCGTCGTAACGCCAGATCAAAACCCAAAGGGCGAACATCTGAGATACGGTTTTGACTTTGCCGACCCAAGAAACCGCAACACTCGCACGTTTACCGATTTCTGCCATCCATTCACGCAATGCAGAGATGATGATTTCACGAGCAATCATTGTGACGGCTGGAATCGTTACCCAAATCGAGTGGTAATGCTCAGTAATCAAAATCAGCGCTGTCGCCACCAGTACCTTGTCTGCTACTGGGTCAATGAAAGCACCGAATCGAGAGGTTTGGCCTAACTTACGGGCTAACATGCCATCTAACCAATCGGTAAAACCCGCAACCCAGAAAACCATTGCCGCAGCAAAAGGAGCCCAAGAGTAAGGTAGATAGAAAACAACCACGAAAACTGGGATTAGGAACAGTCTAAGTAGAGACAGAATGTTCGGGATATTCAAACGCATTTTATTATTCTCTTACACATTGCGTGTTAATGTTGCGGGATTTTCCTTATTGTTTCAATGCTTGGAAAATAATTTCTGCCAAAGAGTGACTAATTCCTGGCACTTTGGCGATTTCTTCGACACTTGCCCGCTTGAGTTCTTGTAAACCGCCCATGTATTTCAGCAAAGCTTGACGACGTTTGGGACCAACGCCTTCAATCCCTTCTAACGCACTGGTACGTCTGGTTTTTCCGCGTTTAGCTCTATGACCTGCAATAGCATGATTATGGCTTTCATCGCGAATATGTTGAATGAGGTGCAGTGCTGGCGCATCACTTGGCAAGTTAAACTCCTCACCATCTACGGTAATTAAGGTTTCAAGCCCCGGCTTACGGGTTACCCCTTTTGCGATACCGATCATCGTTGGACGCTTTGGCCAGTCTCCCCAATATTGCGAAATGATCTCATGAGCTCTATTTAGCTGACCTTTACCACCATCGATAAAGATGATGTCTGGGATCTTTTCTACGTCCAACTGCTTTGAATAACGACGCTCTAACGCCTGCCCCATCGCAGCATAGTCATCACCACCTGTAATGCCCGTGATGTTGTAACGGCGATATTCTTGTTTTACCGGGCCTTCGCCATTAAATACCACACACGACGCAATCGTACTTTCGCCCATCGTGTGCGAAATATCGAAACATTCCATACGACTTATCGACTCCATTCCCAACACCTCACGCAGCGCTTTGAAGCGTTGGTTAATGGTCATCTTATGGTTAATCTTAGTCGTAATCGCCGTCAATGCGTTGGTGTTGGACAGTTTGAGGTAACGAGCACGAGAGCCTGTCGGTGAAGTATGAAATTGCACCTTACGCCCTGCTACGTCACTTAACGCTTGCTGTATAGACAACACATCCTCACCTAGCTCTTGGTTCAAAATAATGCGAGAAGGGATGGTGCGCGCCTCGTTATGACTCAAATAGTACTGAGTAAGAAAGCTATCGAAGACTTCTTGTTGACTGGTATTGTGCGGGATCTTAGGGAAATGACTGCGACTGCCTAGCACCTTACCCTGACGGATCATCAGGATATGGATACAAGCGATGCCGTTTTCTTGTGCAAAACCGAGTACATCCATATCGTCCATGCTGTCTTCAGAAACATATTGTTGCTCCTGCACACGGCGAATGGCTTGAATTTGGTCTCGGAACTTAGCCGCGTCTTCAAAGCGGAGCTGCTGACTGGCCAACTCCATCTTTTCGATGAGTTGCTCTAGCACTTGCTTATCTTTGCCTTGCAAGAACAACCGGACCAAACCCACCAGTTCAGCATATTCTTCGTCGGAAATAATGGTGCTGACACAAGGTCCTGCACAGCGACCAATTTGATACATCAAGCACGGTCGAGTTCGGTTAGAGTAAACCGTATCTTCACACTGTCGAACGGGTAAGATTTTTTGCAATAAATGCAACGTCTCGCGCACTGCACCAGAATCAGGATATGGACCAAAGTACTCACCTTTACGTTTTTTAGCACCACGATGCATAGATAATCGAGGATGTTTATGTCCACTAATAAAAATGTAAGGATAGGATTTATCATCACGTAGTAGGACATTGTACTTGGGTAAATACTGCTTGATGTAGTTATGCTCAAGAATGAGCGCTTCCGTCTCTGTATGAGTTACTGTGACATCAATCTTGGCGATATTGCTAACGAGGGCGCGGGTCTTTTCACTGTCTACTTTTTTACGAAAGTAACTGGAAAGACGCTTTTGAAGATCTTTGGCTTTGCCTACGTAAATAACAACAGCCTCGGCGTTGTACATTCTGTAAACGCCGGGCTGATGAGTTACTGTCTTGAGAAAGGAAGCCGAATCGAAGGGAGGATTCACACTAAAGGGTCTCGGTGTCCAGCATTCCATGGCGAATCGCTAAGTGTGTTAACTCAACGTCACCGTTAATGTCCAGTTTGCTAAACAGACGGTAGCGGTAGCTGTTGACTGTTTTTGGACTTAAATTCAATTGTTCAGAAATATCCGTAACTTTCTGACCTTTGGTGATCATCATCATGATCTGTAATTCGCGTTCTGAAAGGTCTTTAAATGGGTTTTCAGAGGCTGGTGAGAATTGACTCAACGCCATTTGTTGCGCGATCTCTGGGGAGATATAACGCTGCCCACTATTAACTACACGAATTGCATTAACCATTTCATCAGGACCTGCGCCTTTGGTCAAATAACCAGAAGCCCCTGCCTGCATCACCTTAGTAGGGAACGGATTTTCCGTATGAACGGTTAGTACGATGATTTTTACATCAGGATTCACGCGAAGAATTTTTTTCGTGGCTTCCAAGCCGCCAATTCCTGGCATGTTCATATCCATTAAAACAACGTCGGCATGATTACTGCGACACCATTTTACTGCTTCTTCACCGCTGTCAGCTTCTCCTGCTACGTTCATTCCACGGACGTCTTCAATAATACGTCGTATCCCTGTGCGAACCAGCTCGTGATCATCTACAAGGAAAACATTTATCAAACTTGTATCTCCACACTTTTATTGGCTCTGCACCCACATAACTTGGTTAAATGTGGATATCAGTATGAGTGCCTATATAATAACGCATTAGGCAAAAAATTGCTTTCTATGAATATGTGCTCAAACGCAAAATTTGGCAAGAACTTATTCATAAACCACTCTATTATTTGAGTGAAAGACCTGCAAAGCCGAAATTTAAGACAAGCTAATTAACAACAGAAATTCCCATAAATCAAGCAACTAGGTTTCATATTGTTTAGCAGTGCGCAATATCAACCCTAAATGGTTATTCCATAAGCGAGCAAACGTGGCCTAACAAGCGAAAACATGGGTTCTTCTTCCCCCATACCGACTCAGGGTTTTACTGGTTATTTTTACAGTTCTTAATGTTAGAATAGTGAACTCAAAGAATTATAAGGTTTCTCTCTTTTGAATATCCAACAAGGCTTCCTACTCACTCGTCAAGCACGAGACATCAAAGGCCAAACGCAAATTGAACTTTGGCTTTCGACAGAGGACGGACCAACTCAATTGCTGATTCATGGGGAAAAACCGGTGTTCTTTGTTGAACAAGCGCACCTTGAACAAGTCAATATGCTGGCTGCTTCAAAACAGCTCGAGGTGTCAGTAAAACCACTCCAACTCAAAAACTTCCAACACTCAGCTCTCGCGGCTTGCTACACCCACAACACCAAAGACGCTTTCGCTTTGCAAGATGCTCTGACACAAAATGACATCATTCATTATGAAGGGGATGTGCGCTTAGCTGATCGCTACCTTATGGAACGTTTTATCAAAGGTAGTATTGAGTTTAAGGGCAACCGACAGTTCCTTAATGGCTTCCAACGTGTCCAAAATGCGAAATGCCGTAGTGGCGAATATGAACCAAATCTGCACGTTGTTTCCCTTGATTTGGAATGTTCAGAGAAAGGCATTCTTTATTCAATCGGTTTAGACAGCCCTGTAGATTCTCGCGTAATCATGATTGGTGAACCGGAGCCCGCAGAAACAAAAATCCAATGGGTGAAAGACGAGAGAGCATTACTTGAAGCTATGATTGATTGGTTTAAGCAGTTCGACCCGGATGTCATTGTTGGCTGGAACGTCATTGACTTCGACTTCCGCCTCTTACACAAACGTGCAGAATGGCACAGTATGAAGCTAATGATTGGTCGAGCGGATCAAGCCAGCTTTTTCCGGAGTTCAGCGCAAAGCCAGCAAGGGTTTATCTCGATTCCCGGCCGTGTGGTTCTCGATGGTATCGATACCTTAAAGACAGCAACATATCATTTCCGTTCATGGTCACTTGAGTCTGTATCTCAAGAGTTGCTTGGCGAAGGTAAAGAAATTCATAACGTGCATGACCGAATGGACGAGATCAATCGCATGTACCGATTGGATAAGCCCTCTCTTGCAAAATATAACCTGCAAGATTGCGTTTTGGTAAATAAGATTTTCGACCATACCCACCTACTCGACTTCGCTATTGAACGATCACGTTTAACTGGAGTGGAACTGGATCGCGTAGGGGGCTCAGTGGCAGCGTTTACTAACTTGTATTTGCCACAGATTCACCGTGCAGGTTATGTCGCACCTAACCTACATCCCGAGAACTGGATCGCTAGCCCAGGCGGTTATGTGATGGATTCTATTCCGAATCTGTATGACTCAGTCTTGGTATTGGATTTTAAAAGCCTATATCCATCGATCATTCGTTCTTTCTTGATTGACCCAATGGGCTTAGTCGAAGGTTTACAGCTTGAAATCGGCAAGGCAGATGATGAAGCCGTCCCGGGATTCCGTGGCGGTCAGTTCCATCGCTCGAAACACTTCCTACCGGAGATGATTGAGAAGCTGTGGGCCGCGCGTGATGTCGCCAAAAAGAATAACGAGAAAGCCTTTTCGCAAGCAATTAAGATCATCATGAACTCATTCTATGGTGTGCTAGGTTCGTCTGGCTGCCGTTTCTTTGATACCCGCCTTGCTTCAAGCATCACCATGCGTGGCCACGAGATCATGAAGCAAACCAAAGTGCTGATTGAAGACAAAGGCTATCAAGTGATTTATGGCGATACCGATTCCACCTTCGTATCTTTAAATGGCGCTTATAGCCAAGAAGAGGCGGATGAGGTTGGGAATACACTGGTCGACTACATCAACCACTGGTGGACGGAACACTTAAGGAGTGAATACAACTTAACGTCTATTCTCGAAATTGAATACGAGACCCATTACCGCAAGTTCTTAATGCCGACAATTCGTGGGGCAGAGACAGGCTCTAAGAAACGTTACGCCGGACTGATTGGCGAAGGCGAACAAGAGCGCATTATCTTCAAAGGATTAGAAAGCGCTCGAACTGACTGGACGCCTCTGGCACAGAAGTTCCAGAACACCTTGTATCAAATGGTTTTTCACGGTGAAGATCCAAGTGACTACGTGCGAGAAATGGTCGAGAAAACCAACAGCGGCGAATTCGATGATCAATTGGTGTATCAGAAACGCCTACGTCGAAAGCTGCACGAATACCAAAAGAACATTCCACCACAGGTGCGAGCCGCACGCTTAGCAGATGACATCAATGCTAAACTTGGGAGACCGTTGCAGTATCAAAACCGTGGTCGAATCGAATACCTGATTACCGTAAATGGACCAGAGCCACACGAATACCTAAACAGTCCTATCGATTACCAACATTACATTGATAAACAACTAAAGCCGGTCGCCGATGCTATTCTGCCGTTTATCGGCACTGACTTTGAGCAACTGTCAGCGCCTCAAATGGGATTATTTTAGAAGATACTGCGCATAGATGGCGTGGCTTAACCTATTCGGAACTCGGTTTTTTGATACTGCTTTACAAGCCAACTTCCAAAGCCATCCATCAAACCAAGTACAGAGCGTTTGGGAATTGCTCGACCAGCCAGCAAGATACCCAAACGTTCGATCTCCAATTGCTTTTCAGGGTGATACTTCAAAAATACCTCACCGCATTCAACAGGATCATCAAACCAACGTTTATCTCGATACATCACCAACGAATAAGACGCTCGCAGTAATTTCTTCGCAATCACGATTTGTGCCGCTACCTGCTCTTTTACGCTGCTGGCTTGGCTAATCTTACTTCGATAGACTGAGATCCAATCTTCCACATCCATATTCCAGTGTTTAGCAATTTCCCAACTTGGAACATAATCGCCAAAACAATCGCCTAAGCTCTCACCATACACACAAACGCAACAATGCTTGAGCATAAACCCCCAAGTAAAAATACTGTCTAGGTTTGCTACCTCACTCACCAGCGCGGTACGAATAGAAACACCTTGAACTTGTGGGTGTCCCTGCTGCGCTCGCCATTTGATGGTGTTGAGTATTGTTGCTCGGTTGTTTTCAAAACTGGACTTCGTTACCACCACCAGATCAAGATTTGATTTACCTGCAATGGCACTTTTTCGCGCAACACTGCCATACACGTAAACACTATGCAGGTTAGCACCGAGGCCGCCTTTTAGGCACGCTAGCACCTCTCGAATAAGAGGTTCAAATTCTGGTTGGAAAGGTTGTTTTGGATTGATAACAGAGAGAGACATTGATTGAAACGCGATCTCGAGTTTTTAGCGAACGATGGTCAATATGATCCACTAGCTATGGTTTTGAATCAAGCCCATTCAGCCGTTTCATTAGGATTAAACAACAACGATTAATTTTGGTGCCAGACAAACAAGTTAGCGCTATAATCACCAAGTTTTGCTTAATAAGTGTAAATAGGAAAATACAATGCCAAAGGCAAGTGAAATCAAAAAAGGCTTCGCAATCGAGTCTAATGGTAAAACTCTTCTAGTTAAAGACATCGAAGTTACGACTCCTGGTGGTCGTGGCGGCGCTAAGATCTACAAAATGCGTTGTACAGATCTAAACACTGGCGCTCGTGTAGATGAGCGTTACAAATCTGATGATGTGGTTGAAACGGTAGAAATGAACAAACGTGCAGTTGTGTACTCATACGCTGATGGCGATGAGCACATCTTCATGGATAACGAAGACTACTCACAATACACATTCAAACACAACGAAGTTGAAGATGAGCTTCTGTTCATCAACGAAGACACTCAAGGTATCCACCTTATTCTAATCAACGGCTCTGCTGTTGGTATCGAGCTTCCTTCTTCTGTTGAGCTAGTGATTGAAGAAACTGACCCTTCAATTAAAGGTGCATCTGCATCTGCACGTACTAAACCAGCACGCTTTGCTTCAGGCCTTGTAATTCAAGTTCCTGAGTACATCGCGACTGGTGACCGCGTGATCATCAACACGACTGAACGTAAATACATGAGCCGAGCATAAGCATGTCTGATTTGATTTCTTACGACGACGTTATCGACGCTGCGTACGACATCTTCCTTGAAATGGCTCCAGATAACCTAGAGCCAGCTGATGTCATTCTGTTTACTGCGCAATTTGAAGATCGTGGTGCCGCAGAGCTTGTTGAAACCGGTGATGACTGGGTTGAACATGTTGGCTTCGACATCGACAAAGAAGTGTATGCAGAAGTTCGAATCGGCTTAGTAAACGAGGAAAATGACGTACTTGATGACGTTTTTGCTCGTATGCTAATCAGTCGAGACCCAGAACATAAGTTCTGTCATATGCTTTGGAAACGTGATTAACGATTTCCTCATCATTATCAAAAACACCAGCCTCACGCTGGTGTTTTTTTTATATCTGTAAGTCAAAGTTACTTATGATTGGCAAACACGAAAGATTACGAACGCGAAACGCTAGATAAGAAAAAGGCTTGCCAAGTGGCAAGCCTTTCTAATTTTCGCTATCGATTAACGATGCTTGTTGCGTGCACCCTGATCACCTGCGCTCTTCTTTGGCTT
This sequence comes from Vibrio sp. Sgm 5, assembly GCF_026241575.1. NCBI lineage: Bacteria > Pseudomonadati > Pseudomonadota > Gammaproteobacteria > Vibrionales > Vibrionaceae > Vibrio > Vibrio sp. Sgm 5. The sequence continues at coordinate 114,912 of NZ_JAPHPY010000006.1, read as the reverse complement.
ACGGCGAGAAGGGTTGTTGCTGCGGCCTTTAGGCGTATTTACGCGCTCTTCGTGACGCTTAACAGCGCGACGGATTTTTTGGCTACGAGCACGTTCACGTTTACGTGAGGTGTTGTCTTTGTTCAGATCAAGCATGGTTTCTTTTTCTGGACGAAGCTCTACCAATTCGCGTAGGTAGTTTACTTCTTTAAGATCAAGTTCCATCCAACCACCACGAGGCAGTTTCTTATCCAGATAGATATCACCGTAACGAACACGTTTTAGGCGGCTAACCGTCGTATCTTGCGATTCCCACAGACGGCGAACTTCACGGTTACGACCTTCGTTGATAGCAACATAAAACGTGTGGTTCATACCTTCACCACCCGCATATACCACATCTTCGAAACGTGCCATACCATCTTCAAGTTCAACACCACGAACTAAGTTTTTCACTTTCTGTTCAGTTACTTCGCCGAAAACACGAACAAGGTATTCACGCTCAACTTGACGGCTTGGGTGCATAAGGCGGTTCGCCAGTTCCCCATCTGTTGTAAACAGCAGCAAACCTGATGTGTTAGCATCAAGACGACCTACTGAAATCCAACGAGAACCACGGATCTTTGGCAGACGATCGAAAACAGTGCGACGACCTTCTGGGTCGTGACGAGTACACAGTTCACCTTCTGGCTTGTAATAAGCCAAAACACGACAGATCACTTCTTCTTGTACCTTCGCAGACACAACGTGACCATCGATACGAACTACGCTGTTCTCATCTTCTAGTCTTTCACCAAGTTTAGCTACGACTCCGTTCACGCTAACGCGACCAGATTTAATTAACGATTCAATCTCACGACGAGAACCGTGACCTGCGCGTGCTAATACTTTTTGTAACTTTTCGCTCATTTATCTACCTATGTGTCGTCTTCACAGACGTCGAGACCAGAATTGGTCTTCATTTTGCAAGTTACCCATGTAAATGGGATTTTTTCGGTCGGACATTATACGAGATTCTCCCATTTAATGTAAGTGAAATCGTCCAGATTCTCTCGTTAAAATCTCGCTCTAAAACTCACACTTAACTCATCATCTTCTCCAACTTAGTACTAAGCCGCACTAGGGTAGAACCGCACTATTATGGGTCTGTCCACACCTCTGAATTTTTGGTGCACCTGATAAAATTATCAAGGTTATAAGAAAGATAACTGTTCAGCTTGCTAGCTCCCTTAATCAGATGAAAAGGAATAATAAATGTCTCATACAAATCTTGACCTAAATTGGATATTTGGCACCTCAGAAGACGATAACATGACCGGAACAAAAGGCTCAGATACCAACGACGTTTTCGTCGGTTTTGGTGGCGATGATAAGTTTGTTGGTTTCGACGGAAATGACTATGTCTTTGGTTGCCGTGGTGACGACACTCTATTAGGCGGCAGAGGTGATGACTTACTGGCTGGTGGTTCAGGCGACGATTACTTGTCTGGCGGCTTGGGTAATGACTCTCTATTTGGTGGTTGTGGTGACGATACGATTTTCGACTACTCTGGCAACAACTTCATCAATGCCGGTTGGGGTGATGATACGGTCGTCGTTGGTGATGGCAACTCTGTGATTGCTGGTGGATGTGGTGATGACACGTTCGTAATGACAAACCGTCTTGCGGTTGGCGTTCCAGATCAGCCAGTTTCCTCAAACGACATTGAAGTGAAAGCAGAGATCCTAGACTTCAACATTTGCCACGATAAGCTTGTATTTGATATGGGTCTCGATACCAACGACGATGGTATTCGCGACACGTTCCTCGATTCCGCAGACGACCTAACGCTGTCATACAACGACTTTGGTTGGGCTGTGTTCTCTAGCGACGAGTTTAATGTGGAAGTAACGTTGAAAGGTATTGATGCGGGTTACATGAACTACATTGAGCACCACAATATCGATATCTTTGACTTCGCATAATCCACGAATGTGAACTTCTACTCATTGATTCAAAAATTAAAGGGAGGCGTCTTCGCCTCCCTTTCTTATTTAGCTTTGTGCTAGTTTCGTATTTGCTTTTGAGTTGACGAGCTTACTCAAATGGCGCTGGGTCACCAGCACCTACGCGCGCTATCACTTGCTCACCATCACTAAAGTCAATCACTGTTGTCGGTTGCTCACCCAGATACCCACCATTAAGGATGACATCAACCGCGTGCTCTAATTTGTCACGAATATCCTCAGGGTCCGATTCCGTCACGTCACTACCTGGCAAAATTAGCGATGTTGACATCAACGGCTCGCCAAGCGCTTCTAATAAGTCCAATGCGATACGGTTATCTGGAACACGGATACCAATCGTTTTGCGTTTTGCGTTCATCAAACGACGCGGCACTTCTTTTGTGCCTTTGAAGATAAAAGTGTAAGGACCCGGTGTGTTGTTTTTCAGTAGTCGGAATGCCGAGTTATCCACTCGAGCGTACAGAGAAAGCTCCGACAAATCGCGACACAACAACGTAAAGTTATGCTTGTCATCCAGACGACGGATCTGACAAATTCGTTCCAGCGCCTGCTTGTTCTCCAATTGACAGCCTAGTGCGTAACCTGAATCGGTTGGGTAAACCACCACACCGCCGTTACGAATGATTGCTACTGCTTGATTGATCAAGCGAGCCTGTGGGTTTTCTGGATGAACGTAAAAAAACTGGCTCATTGTAATTCCTCATTATCGAACCTCTCGGCTCTATATTTTTTATGGCGTTTCGACTTCGTCAGGTTGAGCATTCAACGAAGGATCAATACCCCAATCTTTCCAAACTGGTTCTACACCCGCAGGCAACCAGAGGTTTCTTCCCAACTCCATCCACGGTGACGGATAGTGAAAATCACTGCCTTGAGAAGCTAATAGTTTGTATTGTATAGCATAATCAGCCAAGTTGCGTCTTTCTTGTTGTGCTTGTTGGGGCTGAGCCACTTCCATAGCATCACCACCCGCCTCCACAAACGCAGCCAGCATTCGCTTCACCCATTTGGCGGTAAGTTGATATCGCCCTGGATGTGCTAAAACCGCTTGTCCACCAGCAGCATGAATCGCGTCGACAGCGTCTTTCATCGAACACCAGTTCGGTGGAACATAACCTGGATTGTTACGCGTCAAAAACTTCTTGAACACCATCTGCATGTTCTTTGCGTAGCCATTGTCCACAAGCCATTTAGCAAAGTGAGCTCGTGTGATTGGCGCATCACCGGCAATTAACTGAACTTCTTCGAGCACCCCATCGCGAGTGGCTTTCTGTAGACGCTCTGCAATCAGCTGCGCCCTTGCTACGCGATGCGTTTTCTGTTGCTGAATTAGCCCAACCAATGCTGGGCTTTCCGGATCAATATTCAAACCCACAATATGGATGTCTTTGTTCTGCCAAACAGTCGAGATCTCGATACCGTTAATGATTTTGAGCGGCAGATTATTTTCTTCAACGTATTGCTTGGCCGGAGCTAAGCCGTCAACCGTATCATGATCCGTGATCGCCAAAACCTCGATATCAAAACTTAGTGCCCGATCCACCAAATCACTCGGCGCAAATCGACCATCCGAGGCTGTAGTGTGGCTGTGTAAATCAATTCTCATCTTTTTGTCGTTTTAATGCTGTTTTGGGGTTGACTTTTTATCTCTGCACTAGTTAACTAGTACACAAATACGAAGTACCTATTTAAGGCTCACCATGTTACAAGAATTTAACCAAAACCAGAAAGCGAAAGTTTCGGTTCGTCTGAATAAGATGAATTCCGTAGACGTTGCTTGGTGGCGCACTTGGACAAGTTCTTGGTGGGCGAACGTGTACTTCTAGTTTAGAGAATTAAATGTCACAAAGCCCGCTACTTCAGCGGGCTTTTTGTTTTGTCGTCCATCTCACATTCAACTGCTTAAACATTCATCGAATATGACCAAAACTTGATTGGGTGAACGTTTGCTTTATGCGACTATGTACGGCAGGAAGATGTAAACAGCTATAAGGAGGTCTTGTGAACAAGGCCATTGAAATTAAGAAACTTGGACAGCTTGAAGTGCTAACGGCTTCCGTCCCTTATACTCAAGACCCGACTCGCTTGTTCCACACTCTATGTGAGAACAAAACTGGCAGCCTATTGCTGGAATCTGCTGAAATCGATTCAAAGCAAGACTTGAAATCCCTGTTACTGGTTGATTCGGCAGTTCGTATCGTCTGCTTTGGTCACACTGTCACCATGCAAGCTCTCACGGATAACGGCAAAAACCTACTAGCACACTTAAACCAAAATGTCCGTGGTGATGTCTCTCGTCAATTTGACGTTGACACATTAACGCTAGAATTTACACAACCATGCGACACACTGGATGAAGATTCTCGTCTACGTGAAGCGTCATCTTTTGATGCACTTCGCTTGGTTCAGCACAGCTTCGATATCTCAGAGCAAGACAAACACGCAATTTTCCTTGGTGGTCTATTTGCCTACGACTTAGTTGCGAACTTCGAACCGTTGGGCAATGCAGAAGCAACTAACCAATGCCCAGACTACGTGTTTTACGTAGCAGAAACGCTATTGGTTGTGGATCATCAGACAGAGTCTTGCCATTTGCAGGCAACTTTGTTTGTCGATGATTCTCAAAAGTCAGCGTTAAAAGCAAGAATCGAAGAAATCAGTACTCAATGTACTTCTCCTAAGCTGCTACCTAGTGCCGCCCAACTTGAGAATGTTCACGCTCAACCTAGCATCGAAGATAAAGACTTCTGCCAAATCGTTCGTGACCTTAAAGAGTACGTAGTGAAAGGCGATGTATTCCAAGTCGTACCATCTCGTCGATTCACGCTACCTTGCCCTTCTCCATTGGCGGCCTACAAAGAACTTAAACAGAGCAACCCAAGCCCTTACATGTTCTACATGCAAGATGAGCTATTCACTTTGTTTGGCGCATCACCAGAAAGCGCGCTTAAGTACGAAACCGATACCAACCAAATTGAAATCTACCCAATCGCCGGCACTCGTCGCCGTGGCAAGCGCCCTAACGGCGAGATTGATTTCGACCTAGATAGCCGCATCGAACTTGAACTGCGCACCGACAAGAAAGAAAACGCAGAACACATGATGTTGGTTGACTTGGCACGTAACGACGTCGCTCGTATTGCTCAAGCTGGCACTCGCCACGTGGCAGACCTATTGAAAGTGGACCGCTACAGTCACGTGATGCACTTGGTATCACGCGTGGTCGGTCAACTACGTGAAGACCTAGACGCACTGCACGCATACCAAGCGTGTATGAACATGGGCACGTTGACAGGCGCACCTAAGATTCGCGCAATGCAGTTGATTCGCGATGTAGAAGGCGCACGTCGCGGTAGCTACGGTGGTGCTGTGGGTTACCTAACTGGTGAAGGCACACTCGACACCTGTATCGTGATCCGCTCAGCGTACGTTGAGAACGGCATTGCTCAAGTTCAAGCTGGTGCAGGCGTGGTGTTCGACTCTGATCCACAAGCGGAAGCAGACGAAACGCGCGGAAAAGCACAAGCGGTAATCTCTGCTATCCAAGCAGCGCATAAGTCACAATAAGGAATAGGGTTCAGAGATGGCTAATATCATTTTTATCGATAACTTTGACTCGTTCACCTACAACCTTGTGGATCAGTTCCGCTCGCTAGGTCACTCAGTCAAGATTTACCGAAACAACATCCCAGCAGAAACCATTGAGCAAGCGGTAAATGAGCTTGAAAACCCAGTGGTCCTGCTATCACCAGGCCCAGGTGCACCGTCAGAGGCAGGCTCAATGCCGGAGCTTATCAAACGTATGAAAGGCAAAGTGCCGATGATCGGTATTTGTCTTGGTCACCAAGCGATTGTTGAAGCATACGGCGGCACCGTTGCTGGCGCGGGCGAAATCATTCACGGTAAGGTCTCTATGATGGAGCACCAAAACCATGCGATTTACCAAAACCTACCATCACCACTTGCAATTGCACGTTACCACTCGCTGGTTGCGACCAAGGTTCCTGAGAGCCTAACCATCACAGCAGAAGTGGATGACTTGGTAATGTCTGTTGTACATGAAGAAGATAAAGTTTGCGGGTTCCAGTTCCACCCGGAATCTATTATGACGACCTACGGAGCGACACTGTTGGCCAATGCCATTGAATGGGCACTAGAAGAACAAACTTCAGCGAACCCACTCACTGCTTAAAAAGCACTTGGCACATAAGAAATTTAGGAGAGGAAATATGGAAGCAATCATCAACCCTATTATTACCAAACTGTACGAGCAAGAATCGCTTACTCAGGAAGAGAGCCAACAGCTATTCGACATCATTATCCGTGGGGAACTAGACCCAATTTTGATGGCATCAGCACTGACTGCACTAAAAATCAAAGGCGAGACACCAGATGAAATTGCAGGCGCGGCGAAAGCACTGCTGGCAAACGCAAACCCATTCCCTCGCCCAGATTACGATTTCGCAGATATCGTAGGTACTGGCGGCGACGGTCACAACACCATCAACATTTCAACCACTGCGGCGTTTGTTGCTGCAGCATGTGGTCTAAAAGTAGCGAAACACGGTAACCGCAGCGTCTCCAGCAAATCAGGCTCTTCTGACCTTCTTGATTCATTTGGTATCAATCTAGCAATGAGCGCAGAAGATACGCGCAAAGCGGTAGACGATATCGGTGTTGCTTTCCTATTTGCACCTCAATACCACGGTGGTGTGCGCCATGCGATGCCAGTGCGTCAAACCATGAAAACACGTACCATCTTTAACATTCTTGGCCCACTGATTAACCCAGCTCGTCCAAACATCGAATTGATGGGTGTTTACAGTGAAGAACTGGTTCGTCCTATCGCAGAAACCATGCTACAAATGGGTATGAAGCGCGCCGCGGTGGTACACGGCAGTGGCTTGGACGAAGTAGCAATTCACGGTGAAACAACCGTTGCCGAAATCAAAGACGGTAAGATCACAGAATACAAACTAACGCCTGAAGACTTCGGTCTAGAAGCACACCCACTAGAAGCGATCAAAGGTGGCGATCCTGAAGAAAACAAAGCGATCATTACCAATATTCTGACGGGTAAAGGTACAGACGCACAATTGGGTGCAGTGGCAGTAAACGTTGCTCTGCTAATGCGTCTATTCGGCCACGAAGATTTAAAAGCCAACACGCAACAAGCGATTGAGGCAATGAATTCAGGCAAGGCTTACCAATTGGTACAACAACTTGCCGCACACGCTTAAGGAATTGAAGAAGATGACTGACTTCAACACTCAGCAAGCTGACAACCTGTCTGAACACGTTTCTAAGAAAGAAGCAGAAATGGCAGAAGTACTGGCGAAAATTGTCCGCGACAAATATCAGTGGGTAGCAGACCGTAAGGTGTCTCAACCGCTAAGCACCTTTCAGTCTGATTTGCTTCCATCGGACCGCAGCTTCTACGATGCTCTGAGTGGCGAAAAGACGGCATTCATCACCGAATGTAAGAAGGCATCTCCTTCTAAAGGTTTGATTCGTGATCACTTCGACTTGGATTACATTGCATCGGTTTACAACAACCATGCAGATGCCATTTCAGTCCTAACAGACGAGAAGTACTTCCAAGGCAACTTTGACTTTCTTCCTCAAGTGCGTGGTCAAGTCAAACAGCCAGTTATTTGTAAAGACTTCATGGTAGATACCTACCAAGTTTACCTAGCGCGTCATTACAGTGCTGATGCCGTGCTACTGATGCTTTCTGTCTTAAATGACGAAGAGTACAAAGCGCTAGAAGAAGCAGCACACAGCCTGAACATGGGTATCCTGACCGAAGTCAGCAACGAAGAAGAGCTTCATCGTGCTGTTAAGCTAGGCGCACGCGTTATCGGAATCAATAACCGTAACTTGCGCGACCTAAGTACTGATTTGAATCGTACTAAAGAACTGGCGCCGACAATTCGCGAATTAGCACCAAATGCGACCGTGATTTCAGAGTCTGGCATTTATACGCATCAACAAGTTCGTGATTTAGCGGAATACGCAGACGGATTCTTGATTGGTAGCTCGCTGATGGCAGAAGACAACCTTGAACTTGCAGTACGCAAAGTCACGTTGGGTGAAAACAAAGTCTGTGGCTTAACGCACCCAGATGACGCAGCAAAAGCGTATCAATCTGGTGCAGTATTTGGTGGCCTGATTTTTGTCGAGAAGTCGAAGCGTGCGGTTGACCTTGAGGGTGCTCGCTTAACCATGAGCGGTGCTCCACTTAACTACGTCGGCGTTTTCCAAAATCACGATATCGATTTTGTTGCTTCTGTCGTGACCTCTTTGGGTTTAAAAGCAGTGCAACTGCACGGCCAAGAAGACCAAGCTTACGTTAACCAACTCAAAGCCGAACTGCCAGCAGCAGTAGAAATTTGGAAAGCTTACGGCGTGACTGATGCGAAGCCAGAACTACTTGCAGACAACATTGACCGCCATTTATTAGATGCGCAAGTTGGCACTCAAACCGGCGGAACTGGTCAAGTGTTCGACTGGTCACTGATCGGCGACCCAAGTCAAATTATGCTAGCGGGCGGACTGTCGCCAGAAAATGCTCAACAAGCAGCGACACTAGGTTGCTTGGGATTAGATTTAAACTCTGGTGTAGAAAGTGCACCAGGCAAAAAAGATTCACAGAAGTTGCTCGCGGCCTTCACCGCCATTCGCAACTACTAAAGCTGGATATCAGCTAAAAAATTTAAAGCTATTCGTAGCGAAAAATACGAGAAGGAATATAACGATGGCAAAACTGAATGCCTACTTTGGCGAATACGGCGGTCAGTACGTTCCGCAAATTCTAGTTCCAGCACTGGAGCAACTAGAGCAAGCGTTTATCGACGCGCAAGAAGATCCAGAATTCCGCAGCGAATTCATGACGCTTCTTCAAGAGTATGCGGGCCGTCCAACGGCTTTGACTCTAACTCGTAACCTAACCAAAGGTACGAAAACTAAACTGTACCTAAAACGTGAAGACCTACTTCACGGTGGCGCGCACAAGACCAACCAAGTGTTAGGTCAAGCTCTGCTTGCGAAACGCATGGGTAAAAACGAAATCATCGCTGAAACGGGAGCAGGCCAACACGGTGTAGCAACTGCACTAGCGTGTGCGCTGCTTGGCCTTAAGTGTCGCGTTTACATGGGTGCAAAAGACGTTGAGCGTCAAAGCCCGAACGTATTCCGTATGAAGCTAATGGGTGCAGAAGTCATTCCTGTTCACTCTGGTTCAGCGACACTTAAAGATGCATGTAACGAAGCGCTGCGCGACTGGTCTGCAACTTATGAAGACGCGCACTACCTATTAGGTACAGCGGCAGGTCCTCACCCATTCCCAACGATCGTGCGTGATTTCCAACGCATGATTGGTGAAGAAACGAAGAATCAGATTTTGGCACGTGAAGGTCGTCTTCCTGATGCGGTTATCGCATGTGTGGGCGGTGGTTCAAATGCGATTGGTATGTTTGCTGACTTCATCGAAGAAGAAAGCGTTCGCCTAATTGGTGTTGAGCCAGCAGGTAAAGGCATCGATACAGACCAGCACGGTGCACCACTTAAACATGGCAAAACGGGCATCTTCTTTGGTATGAAAGCACCGTTAATGCAAGATCCTAACGGCCAAGTTGAAGAGTCTTACTCTGTATCTGCGGGTCTTGATTTCCCTTCAGTTGGTCCTCAGCACGCGCACCTAAACGCAATTGGTCGTGCAGAATACGACAACGTAACAGACGATGAAGCGTTAGAAGCATTCCAAGAGATTGCACGCCATGAAGGCATTATCCCTGCCCTAGAATCTTCTCACGCCGTGGCACACGCACTGCGTATGGCTCGTGAGAATCCTGAGAAAGAACAATTGCTGGTAGTCAACCTATCTGGTCGTGGTGATAAAGATATCTTCACTGTGCATGCCATCCTAGAAGAAAAAGGAGCGATCTAATGAGCCGTTATGAAAAGATGTTCTCGCGTCTAAACGAGAAAAACCAAGGCGCATTTGTACCGTTCGTAACGGTTTGTGATCCAAACGCTGAACAGTCATATAAAATCATGGAAACCCTGGTTGAGTCTGGCGCTGATGCACTAGAGCTTGGCATTCCATTCTCAGATCCGCTAGCCGATGGCCCAACCATCCAAGGCGCTAACATTCGCGCGTTAGACTCAGGTGCAACACCAGATATCTGCTTCGAGCAAATTGGTAAGATCCGAGCTAAGTATCCAGAGCTGCCTATTGGTCTTCTGATGTACGCGAACCTTGTTTACTCTCGTGGTATCGAAAATTTCTATGAGCGTTGCGCAAAAGCAGGCATCGATTCTGTTTTGATTGCAGATGTACCAACCAATGAAAGTGCAGAGTTTGTCGCAGCTGCAGAGAAGTGTGGTATTCACCCAATCTTCATTGCACCACCAACGGCAAGTGATGAAACACTGAAGCAAGTATCGAAGCTGGGTGGCGGCTACACTTACCTACTATCTCGTGCAGGTGTTACTGGCGCAGAAACCAAAGCAAACATGCCTGTAGGTCACATGCTCGATAGACTGAACCAATTTGATGCGCCACCAGCATTACTTGGTTTTGGCATCTCTGAGCCAGCACAGGTGAAACAAGCACTAGAATCTGGTGCCGCTGGTGCGATTTCTGGCTCAGCCGTGGTGAAGATCATTGAAGCGCACGTTGAGCAGCCACAAATCATGCTAGACAAGCTAAGTGAATTCGTATCTGCTATGAAAGCAGCAACACAAAAATAACGTATTACTACTCGCATAAATATGAGATCGATTCCTTATTTACCATTCGGAATCGATCTTTTTTTTAACATCCATTCTCTAAATTCCCCTCTTTCTTACCATATATTTTATAAACACCACCAAGTAAAAACATCAGCACGATCGATGGCAATCGTTTGCTTGCGATTAAAAAACTACCATTCATCAATGAATTCCCGATCAGTTGATAAGTTTGTACGGAAATTGTATTGCTAATTGTGAATGATAAGTGTAAAAAGCAAGGCGATATAATTATCCAAATAACAACTTTATATTGGTGGGTAATTTTAGGATTTTACATTTTATTAGCACAGAGGTTATGGAAGTGTTAAACAAAAAGAGTTTGCTAAACAACATTGGCGTACAAGTCGTCATTGCAATGATCGTAGGTACTGCCGTTGGTGCCTTCATGGGTCAAAGCGCGACAGTATTTGCACCACTAGGTGCTATCTTCATCAACCTGATCAAGATGCTTGTGATCCCTCTGGTCGCAGTAGCGCTTATCTCAGGTGCAGCAGGTCTAGGCAACAGCCAATCTGCAGGTAAAGTGGGCTTGGTAACGCTAGGTTACTTTGGTCTAACGTCTGCCCTAGCTGTCGCACTAGCACTGTTTATGGGTGAAGTATTCCAACCAGGCATGGGCATCGACGTTTCTGGCGTTGAAGGTATGTTCTCAGCTGAATACGCTTCAAAAGGTGAATTACCTACTTTCTGGGCAACCATCACTGGTATGATCCCAACTAACGTTTTCCAATCACTAAACGAAGCGAACATCCTTCAGATCCTTGTGTTCTGTATGTTCTTCGGTATCGCGATTTCAAAACAAGAAAAATCACGTCGCGAGCCAATCATCAATGGTGTTAACTGCATCGTTGACGCTATGGTTTGGATGATCAACAAAGTGATGATCATTGCGCCTATCGGTGTATTTGGTCTGATGGCTGAAGCGGTAGGTACGTTCGGTTTTGGTGCCCTAATGGTGGTCTTCAAACTGTTCGTCGTTTACGTAGCGGCAATCCTAGTGTTCGGCTTCGTGGTTTACCCAGCAATGGTACATATCTTCACTAAGACATCGGCGAAGAAATTCGTATCAGCAATGAAGAAGCCACAAGCAGTTGCCCTTTCTACCGCCTCTTCAATGGCAACGCTGCCTGTAACAATGGATACGTGTGAGAAAGAGCTAGGTGTTCGCAACTCAACAGCATCATTTGTTCTGCCTCTTGGTGCGACAATCAACATGTCTGGTAACGCGATTTACTACGGCCTAGTGGCAATTTTCTTCGCGCAATTGTTCAACATCGACCTAGGCATGGGCGCTTACATTGCGATCATCGTCACTTCGACACTGGGCGCAGTAGGCCAAGCGGGTGTTCCTGGTCCTTCATTCCTAGTAGTCGCGGTACTGCTTGCTGCTGGTATTCCAATCGAAGGTCTCCCACTATTGTTTGCGCTTGACCGTATCTTCGACATGATTCGTACCGCACTAAACATCACAGGTGATGCAGCATGTGCCGTTATCGTGGATGCACTTATTGAAGAAGAAGCACAACAAACTGAGCTTCAAAAGCAAGAAGCATAATTTAAATTAACGCTCATTCAAGCCGCTCCATCGAGCGGCTTTTTTTACGATAAATCTGCCTTAGGTAACCGTTTAAATAGAAACTAATGGCATATTTTGTTTTAAATGATATAAGAGCGGCATAAATAAAAAACCATAAACCTTGGCTAGGTTATCTCATGAATTTTACGTCGTCTTTAGGGGTGCTATCTGCGAGCAGCATGCCTATTGAAAAAAAACAGCTCGCGCTGATCAATGCGGTTCTTAGTGGTTTCGATACGCAAGAACGTCAAGTTATATTCCAATCCGTTACTGACTACCGAAGAAATCAACTCATTGCACTCTTCCCAGAACATAAGGCTAAGAGCTTTTCAGTGCTGTTTGAATCGATGGACTATCGTGATTTAGTACAACGTTACCCTTCCACCTTATCGCCTTACATTACGGCGTTAGAGCTTGTCGCATCTCAGTGCTTTACGCACTGGCTGGAGTTTTGGTGTGAATGTGAAATTGCAGCAATCAAGACGAAGCCTCCTGTACAGGAAATCTCTACAATAAGTACCAAATTGCCCTTTGAAGATAGCGCTTATTACGGTGCCATGATTGAACGCATAGAAGATGCTCAACTTATGGTAAAAACACCCTCTCACTCTCAAGCAATATCACTGAGTGATGCAGTCACGTTAAGTAATCTTGAGCTTTTTATACAAGGTGAAAAGTGGTACGAAATGCTGCCGTTACTGTTGCTGTCGCAAACAGGGAAGCACTTTATATTACTAAAACATCCAGACAATGAAGCGGTTCCTACCCTTGTTGCCTCTGCTTTGGTTCAGGATTGGGCTATTCACAACCGTTGGTTGAGCTACGCACCACAATTTAGCAACGAACAATGGCACTACTGTTTACCAAACCATGGGTACGAAGAACTAACGCGATTACAGCTTTTTACATCATCTACACTGTTAAAATGTTACTCTCTCCCAGAATTTGATCGCGAATTCAAGTTACTATTATCCGATACACAATCCGTGTGTGAAGTCCTGCGCTTGACAGTAAGTGGAAATGCCCAGCAGAAACTCTACTTTCTCTACCTTGCACAAAAAGAGCTAATGAACGTACTGTATCAAGCTGGTTATAAAGTAGGCTTCACCATCATTGAGCAACCTTTCATGCTCAACTTTTATCAGTCGATCGATAAGAAAGCGTATTTCCATTCTGGATATTGCGATCTCAATAATGACGGCAAAGAAACTTACCGGGGATTCTGGAATTTCGAAATGATGGTCAAAGCATTCAATCAAACCGATTTCCGCGCCTACAAACGCGCAGTGAGAGCCAACCGAAAACGAGCGTCATCCGGAAGGGATGAATATGTTTGATTTCGGTTTAGAGACAATCATCTACGCAAAAGCCATTACGCTACTTGCCACGGTAGCAGTGGTTTTTATGTGGCTGATTTACTACTGCTTTCGCTTAAAACAAAAAAACGAGGTTATCTTTGGGACGCATCACGCGCCTTACATTGCTTACTCTGTTTGCATCATTGCTTGGATAAGCAGCAATGCGTATTTCCATACCGAGCTCTTGCCTGATTTGGGGCCGGATGTCGGCATCTTTATGGCAAAGTTTGCTAACCTTGCGTCCTTCTTCGCATTTGCGTTCGCCTATTACTTTTCTTGCCAACTCTCTGCCGAGCAAAGAAAGGGCAAAGTACACCCTTGGCAACAACTGATCTTCGTCACCCTGACGGTCTACTCATTATTTATCAACTTACAACCGAACTTAACGGTAGAGCATGTCGAAATCGTTGGGCCTAGTGAGTTTGTCATTGAGTTTGGCCCACAGACCTCCTACTTCTTCATAGGTTTGGTAAGTTTCGTTGTGCTCACTTTGGTCAACTTAGTCGCCATGCGCGCTAACAGCAGCAGACTAACGCTAGCCAAAACCAACTACATGATCGCAGGCATCTTGGTGTTCATGCTATCAACGGCAACCATACACCTTGGCATGACTTACTTCATGGGTGACTTTTCACTGACTTGGCTACCACCAGCGTTGTCTATCAGTGAAATGTTATTCGTAGGTTATGCGCTACTCACCTCACGTTTTTATAGCGTCAAATACCTCGCATACATGTCACTCAGCGCATTGCTCGTATGCGCGATATTCGTTTTGCCTTTAGGTGCAATCTTCATCCCAATGACAGATAGCAAACAATGGTTAATCGCCACACCAATCTGCGCCCTAATCGGCATTACTTGGCATCTACTTTATAAACGAGTAAGCCGTTATTCATCGTTTTTGATTTACGGCAATAAGAAAACACCCGTGCAACAAATCTTAGCGCTTGAGGATGAGTTCAAACTGTCGATTGATGATGCGATGAGACGTTTGGGAATATTACTTCAAATCCCGAACGACAAGCTCCGCTTGGTGACCAGTAATTACACTGAGACATTTTACGAAGACTACTTGTCGTCAAACAAATCTGTCTTAGTGTTAGACGAACTCTCTGACGAGATTGACTATGCAAGCTCATCAAAGGGCTCCGTAAAAGCCTTGTACGAAAAAATGAGTTCAAACAATACGGCTTTGGTTATGCCACTCTTCGGGCAAGGCAAATCCGTGACGCACCTATTGGTCTCACCACATAAGATCAACAATCAGTTGTTCTCAAATGAAGAGATCTCCGCGTTGCAAACCTTGCTTACACGTGTTCAAAGCACCATTGAGGCCGATCGACGTATTCGTCAAAGCCGTGCGCTGGCTAACTCAATTGCCCACGAAATGCGTAATCCTCTCGCTCAAGTTCAATTGCAATTTGAGGCTCTGAAGCAGCATATTGAAAACCAAGCGCCGATTGAGCAGATAAAAATTGACATCGAAAATGGTCAGGCGGCCATCCAACGTGGCCGTCAGTTGATTGATATCATTCTTCGGGAGGTCAGCGACAGCGCCCCTGAACATGAGCCCATTGCCCTCTCTTCAATTCATAAAGCGGTCGATCAAGCGGTCAGCCACTACGGTTTTGAAAATGAGAAGATAATTGAGAGAATTCGTTTACCACAACATACTGATTTTGTGGCCAAGCTAAATGAGACCTTATTTAACTTCGTTATTTTTAACCTCATTCGTAACGCAATTTACTATTTTGATTCCTATCCAGATAGTCAAATTGAAATCAGCACCAGTACTGGGGCTTATGAAAACGTGCTTGTGTTCCGCGATACCGGTCCTGGTATCGACGAGACGATCTCTCACAAAATCTTTGACGACTTCTTCTCTTACCAGAAAAGTGGTGGTAGCGGCTTGGGGCTTGGTTATTGCCAACGCGTAATGCGTTCATTTGGCGGGAGAATTGAGTGCCACTCAAAACTGGAAGAGTTCACCGAGTTTCACCTTTATTTCCCTGTTGTCCCTAATGCGCCAAAAGCTGAAACCTTACGTACGCCTTATTTCACGGATTGGAAGAATAGTCACACTGAACAAAAAGCCAAATCGAACGTACAAATAGATAAACACGCACCAACCGTACTCATCGTTGATGATAAAGAAGTGCAACGAGCATTAGTGCAAATGTATTTAAACCAACTTGGTGTGAATAGCTTGCAAGCCAAGAACGGAGAGAATGCGGTCGAACTGTTTGAAGCTAACCACATCGATTTGATATTAATGGATGTGCAAATGCCTGTAATGAATGGATTTGAAGCCAGTGAAAAGATAAAAGCGCTATCGCCTAACACGCCGATCATTGCGCTCTCAGGAGAGTCTGGAGAACGCGAGCTTGAAATGATTGCCAAGCTCATGGATGGGCGTTTGGAAAAGCCAACGACTTTAAATGCCCTCAGGCATGTCCTGAACAACTGGCTCAACAAAGACACCGCGTCGAATTCTTTCGAAATTGAGAATGAATAATTGGCACCTGATATGCATTACTGAAGTACAAACGAATTATCCATAGATTCAAGCCCTCTCTTTATTAGCGGGGAAACTTGATAAGGAGGTGACCATGATGCTTCATCGACATACTTATTACGGCTTGATTCACCACGGTATTAAAACCTTACTTTTAGACCGTGTTGGACACTATACAGAAGAAGAATACCATCAGTACCTCAACCTGATGACGGGAAAATCAACCTGCTTCACCATGTCCCATGACGAACTAGAAGCAACAGTCGATAACCTGTTACGCGAAGGCTATTTGGAAGATGTGAAAAACCTCATCACTCGTTACCAAAACGTAGCCTGAACCTCTTCCTTCTGTCCAACAAAATAGCCGCTGAATGCGGCTATTTCTTTCCTCTATATTCTATAATATATTCACATTGCCTCAGATTCCGCTAGACTGTCCTCAACTCAATAACTAGGTAGTTTTTTGCATCATGAAGCAAATCCTTGATTTTATTCCACTCATTGTCTTCTTTGTCCTATACAAGATGCACGATATCTATGTTGCGACAGGCGCGCTTATCATCGCAACGGCTATTCAAATCGTGTTGACGTTTGCTCTCTACAAGAAAGTAGAAAAGATGCAATTGGTTACTTTCGCAATGGTGGCTATCTTCGGTGGCATGACCATATTTTTCCACGATGACAACTTCATCAAATGGAAAGTAACCATCATCTATGCACTGTTCGCTGTTGGCTTAGCCGTAAGTCATGCTATGGGCAAGTCCGCGATCAAAGGCATGCTTGGTAAAGAAATCACTTTGCCTGAAGCGGTCTGGACCAAAATCAACTGGGCATGGGTTGGCTTTTTCTCGTTCTGTGCCGGCCTAAACGTATACGTAGCGTTTAAGCTCCCACTCGATGTGTGGGTTAACTTCAAAGTGTTCGGTTTACTGATCGCGACATTCGCTTACATGATCGCTACGGGCTTCTACATCTACAAGCACATGCCAAAAGATCAAAAAGAGAAGAAAGAAAACTCATCCGATGTTTCGGTTGATGATTAAAAGCTCAATTTTGCTATAATCTTCTTACATTGATTATTTACAGCGACCTCAGGGTCGCTGTTTTGTTGTTTGCGCCAGAAATCTTGGTGCATTATTTGCTCCATTTTTGAGCTTAATAAAGATTGTAGGATGTCATCATGAATCAAGAAGGTCATACACCAAAAGGCCAATTATTGCTTCGCACCCTTGCTATGCCCGCTGATACTAATGCCAATGGCGATATCTTCGGCGGCTGGATCATGTCCCAACTCGACTTAGCTGGCGCGATTCTGGCTAAAGAAATCTCCTTAGGCCGAGTTGTTACTGTCTCGGTTTCTAGCATCACATTTAAAAAACCTGTCAGCGTCGGCGATGTTGTCTGTTGTTACGGAGTATGCTCAAAGATCGGCAGAACTTCGATGAGTGTAGACCTAGAAGTATGGGTGAAGCCTGTTAAAGTCGACGGTGTAGAAGAGCGCTTCATGGTTTGTGACGCCACATTCAACTATGTTGCGATCGATAGCGAAGGTAAACCACGCCCAGTTCAAAAGTAATAACTTGGTTTAATATAACGAATTGCTAGGAACAACCTCACAAATTCCATTGTTGACTTGTGAGTGGCACAAAAAAGGCGTTAAATTAAGACTTTACCCTACCAATTAAGGAAATATGCTATGTGGTACGTCATTTTTTCTCAGGACATCGAGAACTCATTAGAAAAACGTCTGAGTGTTCGCCCTCAACATCTTGAGCGCTTGCAGCAACTTCAAGACGAAGGACGTCTACTCACTGCAGGTCCAATGCCAGCCATTGATTCCGATAATCCGGGTGAAGCAGGCTTTACTGGCTCGACAGTCATAGCAGAATTTTCCTCTTTGGAAGAAGCTCAAACATGGGCTGATGCCGATCCATACATTGCAGCGGGCGTTTACGAAAATGTCATCGTAAAACCGTTCAAGAAAGTGTTTTAAGTTATGAAAAAATTACTGTGTCTTTTCCTCGTATTCGGTGCACTAGCAGGTTGTTCATCAAGAGATGACAAGCAACATCAACTTGAGTTGATGGCTTCTAACCGCGCTGGTGTTCTTTCTGCAGGTTTACCGCTTGAATACGGTCCATTAAAAATCTTACGCATTTCTTCCAACAAAAATGTGGTTGAGATGATGATGATTTATAACGATGATGCGCTTGGTGCCAAGCCGTTAAATCAAGTAGTGAACACCAGTATATACACTTACTGCAATACACCAGCGGTGCGTGAGCAAATTGATATGGGCTTGATGTACCGAATCAAAGTACGCAACTCCCGCGGCCAATTAATGGCGGATGAGTTGGTGTCAGCGCAAACATGCAGCGCAGGTCAAAAAGCACAGTAATACGCGACTCAATCTTCTTGAGTTAGACGCTCGATAAAATAAAAAAGCGAGGATAGATATCCTCGCTTTTTTGTTTCTACGGCCAGTTTGAAAAACTAAGCGCTTATACGAGTTCAGCTCTGAGCTTCTTAGCAGCAGAGACAAGGTTACCTAATGCGGCTTCGGTTTCTGCCCAATTACGCGTTTTAAGTCCACAATCAGGGTTCACCCACAAGCGTTGCGCCGGTATTTTTTCAGCTGCTTTCTTGAGTTAGCCTTCAATCCACTCCTCCGTTGGAATGTTCGGAGAATGGATGTCGTACACACCCGGACCAATTTCGTTTGGATAATTAAACTCTTCAAACGCTTTGAGTAATTCCATGTTCGAGCGAGATGTCTCAATGGTAATGACATCCGCATCCAACGCCGCCACCGAATCAATAATCTCATTGAACTCGCTATAACACATGTGGGTGTGAATTTGCGTTTCCGGTTTCGCACTTGCCGCAGAGATCTTAAACGCATCGACGGCCCAATTTAGATATTCTTTATGGTCACGCTTCTTCAATGGTAAGCCTTCACGAATCGCTGGCTCATCGATTTGAATAATGTTGATACCCGCCTCTTGCAAGTCTGAGACTTCATCACGAAGTGCAAGGGCCAGCTGGTCTGCAATTTCTTTGCGAGTAATGTCTTCACGTGGGAATGCCCAACACAGAATCGTCACTGGACCAGTTAACATGCCCTTCATTTGCTTGATGGTCAACGATTGTGCATACGTCGACCATTCCACCGTAATCGGTTTTACACGCTCAATATCTGCGACCACAATCGCTGGTTTGACACAACGAGAACCATAGCTCTGTACCCAACCAAATTGAGTGGTTTGGAAGCCCGCCAGGTTTTCAGCAAAATACTCCACCATGTCATTACGCTCAACCTCACCATGCACAAGAACATCAAGATCGAGTGCTTCCTGGCGTTTCACCGCATCAGCGATGTGTCCTTTCAATGCCTGTTTATAATCTGATTCTGAAAGTTGACCATTGCGGAAGGCACTTCTCTGAACCCGAATTTCTGCCGTTTGTGGGAAAGACCCGATAGTCGTAGTCGGCAAGAGTGGCAAGCCAAGCACTTCAGCTTGGTGTACGGCACGCTCTTCATAAGGTGCACTGCGCTGACTGAGCGCCGCCGTGATTTGGTTCAAACGAGACTGAACGTGTGGTTTGTTAACATGTGAAGCGGCTTTACGATCTTTAATGGGTTGACTATACGTATCACAAGCTAAAATCGCATTTTGGTCTCCATCAAGCGCACGGCCAAGCAAGGCAACTTCCGTTACTTTTTGTTTGGCGAAAGAAAACCAACTTTTTACTTCTTCACTTAACTCCGTTTCTAACTCTAGGTCTACCGGGCTGTGTAGCAATGAACACGAACTGGCTACCCATAAATTGTCGCCAAGTTTCTCTTTAACTGGCTATAAGCGCTCTAATTGAGCACTTAAATCCGATCGCCACACATTACGTCCATTCACCACGCCCGCAGACAATACCCAGCTACTAGGCAGTTTTGCTACCACTTCTTCAAACTGCTCAGGCGATGCAGATAAATCGACATGAAGTCCATCAACATTAAGCTCGATGATTTTATCCAACGTGTCCGTGACCGAATCAAAATAAGTGGTTAGCAACACTTTTACGTCACTACGAATGACCTGATAAGCTAGCTTGAACGCATCCAACCATTTACTTTCCAGCTCAAGCGAGAGAATCGGTTCGTCAATTTGTACCCATTCCACACCTTGACTAGCAAGTTTAGAAAGAATTGCTTGATACGCAGAGAGTAGCCTTGGCAATAAAGTCAAACGATCAAAATCTTCTTCCATCTCCTTACCTAGATAGAGGTAACTGAGCGGCCCAAGCAAAACAGGTTTTACTTTGTGGCCGGCTTTGACTGCCTCATTCACTTCGTCAAAAAGCTGTGGCCAACTGACTTCAAACGTATCATCCTTGCTGAACTCAGGCACAATGTAATGGTAATTGGTATTAAACCACTTCGTCATATCAGAGGCTGCCGCCCCCCCCACAGTCGCAAGCAGATTGAGATTGACCACGACCGACTTTAAATAGTGTGTCTAAATCTGGAAACCCACTTGCGTGTCGCTTTGGTACATGTCCCAATAGCAATGTTGTGGTTAAAACATGATCGTACCAAGCAAAATCACCCGCAGTTGTGAAGCTCAAACCCGCCTCTGTTTGTGTGTTCCAGTTTTGTGCTCGCAAGTTTGCCCCTGCTCGCTTAAGCTCCGCCTGATCGATTTCACCACGCCAGTATTTTTCCTGAGCAAACTTAAGTTCTCGTTTTTCACCAATGCGTGGGTAACCAAGAATATGCGTTGTCGTTGCCATGTCCGTATTCCTTATTCAGTGTCTGATGTTGAGGTCAGAGCATCGAGAGAAAACCTATCAAGATGTCTGGATGGCTAAAGCTATCGCTCTGGTAACCGCATTGAACAACATCCAATTATTCAACTTGTTTATTAAAAAATTTCATATTGAGCGATCTCACTCGCACTAGACTAAAACAAATGGACGTCTAGACGTTTACATATCCATTTTTTATGGGTAAGTTAATAAAGCTCATGGCAGACATAAAAGGATGAATGGGATTCATGATAGAGTTGAAACACTTACGCACACTCACTTCACTGAGGGATACTGGTTCATTAACGGCAACCGCAACCGCTTTGCACCTGACGCAATCTGCCCTTTCTCATCAAATAAAAGATCTTGAATCTCGTATTGGTGGGCAGCTTTTTTTGCGCAAAACCCGCCCCGTTAAATTCACTTCAGAAGGTGAAATTTTGCTTCGTCTCGCTGATGAAATCTTGCCAAAACTCGCCAAAGCAGAAAACGAGCTTGCGAGCTTGAAAGAGGACGTCAACGGTCGTTTGCACATGGCGATTGAGTGCCACTCTTGCTTCCAATGGTTAATGCCAGCACTGAAGGAATACCAATTAACTTGGCCAAGTGTGACGCTCGATTTCTCTTCCGGCTTCGGCTTTGAACCTCTACCAGCCCTGTTGGCTGGCGAGCTTGATTTGGTCATTACATCAGACATTCAGCCACGCTCCGAAGTCCATTATGAACCGTTGTTTGACTTCGAAATGCGCTTGATTACTTCGACTAGCCACCCATTAGCGAACAAAAACGTCATTGAGCCTGAAGATCTTGCTGATCAAACCATGCTTTCTTATCCAGTACAGAAACAAAGATTGGATGTGGTCAAACACTTCTTACACCCTGCGGGAGTTGAGCCAGCCAAGTGGAAACAAGCGGACAACACATTAATGCTCGTACAAATGGTGTCAGCAGGATTGGGGGTAGCAGCATTACCAAATTGGGCGATTTCTGAGTTCTCGCGCCAAGGTTTGATTACCAGCATGCCTTTTGGAGAGGGGTTATGGCGTAGATTGTTCGCAGCAACACGTAACTCAGAAAAAGAGAAACGTTACTTACAGGCTTTCTTTGCAACAGCTCGCCAGCAATGTAAAAGCCACCTTGATGGGATCAAGATGGCTTAAAGATCGACAATTGAAACGAAACTAACGTTCGTAAGATTTAAATTGATTGGTCAGTGGGTCATATTGATAGCCAAGCATATCGAGCTTGCCCACTACCGATTCCACATCCATCTCGTACATCGATACCAACTCTTCAAAGCTATCACATTCTAAGCGCAGCTTTTCATTAACGATACCCAACAAGATAATGCTGTCCCAGTTACTTACGTTGCTTAAATCCATCGCGACACTCCTCTAAGACAAGGTATTTGACCCCAATTCCGTTGAGCACGTGCGTCAGGACTCTCTCGAAATGAATGAGGCTATAACTAAAGCGTAGACTTAATCGAATGTTTTGAAAGTGAGATCGATCTAAATCCCGAGCTCACAAAAAGAAAAGAAGACAGAAGTGTTAGTTCGTTCGGTCTATGCCCCCAATAGGAACAGCCCCTGTAAGCTTGTCATTGAAGCCAAAGCAAGAAGCAACGCTGCCGCCAATTGCACTTTGTTTGGCGCTTTATGAGTGAAGAGATGCCAGCACCAAACCACGATTGCCATAATCAGCATCGCCAGTGACGCTAGAATATGTTGTGTCACGCCATTCAATGTCGCTTCATCCAACTGATAAGCAGAAAACAACGTCATCACGACCAACAGCATACCCGAAACAACACCCGTAACCGGTAAGATTCGGTGAAATGCTTGCAAGCGGCTACGTGCGATAACTAGAAGTAACTGCGCAAACACGGCACCTAAGAAGAAGATCATCAATGCCACTGAAGCGCTTGCCGCCCAATGCGGTTGCTCAAATAGTTGAATGCTCACGTACGCGAACGCCAAACCGTTCGCTAGATGCAGAGCCCATAATGGCCCTTTCTCACGTGTCTTCTTAGTCTGAACTTGAGAGTAAAAATAAAAGATCGCGAATACGATCATGAAAGCTTCAATACGAAGCGACGCCACTGCCAACCAAAGTACGCCAATTGATGGCAACATCTTATGCAGGCGACCACGTTGACCAGGGCAGATATCACCCTTAATCAAAAGTAAGGTCAACAGCGCTTGGGCGCCAAATAGCATTGGAGGAAAAGTTAACAGCAATTGTTGAATCATGTTGAATGCAAACTCAAAAGTCATTTTGGGGTGGCGATAATAGCAAATCACCTAATGGTCGACTAGCCCGTAACTTCACCACTCGCTCGCAGAGTTCACAAGTCAGCATCTCTTGAGGGGCTGATTCGCTTTCCGTGTTAGCATCGCCGCGAAATAGCCGTCAAACCTGCTATTTAATCTCTCCGCTTGAACTTTACATTTTGCAATAAAATGAAAGTGTAAAGTCAAAAACAACATGAAAAACAGAACGCTCATCTCTATTCTCTTTTGTCTATTTTCGTTAACAGGCTGTGATTTCAACAAAGATCCAGTTCTCTCCCTATCATACGAAGAGTCCACGGTTTCTCATGAGTTAGTCATTCACGCTGAATCTCAGTCACTACCCAAAGGGGATAAGCTCTATTTACGCGCTCAACTTCTTGACTCAGAGAATAACAGTTGGCTTACCGAAACAGATACCGTGATTTGGAATAGCTCGAATGAGAAGGTCGCGACGATTAACTCAAGCGGCTTATTGCTTGCGAAATCACAAGGAGCCACAACCATCACCGCATCAATAAATAAAGATGGTCTCGCCTTCTCTGTAAGCTTAGAAATCACAGTGTCCGAAGCAATGCTCTCAAAATTAACTCTCGTATTGGCAAACGAAGGTTCAACACCTAAAGGCTTAACGCTTCCCTTTCAAGTCATGGGGGAATATTCAGATGGAAACCGCATTGATTTGACTGACTCTTCGGAACTTCAGTGCCATATCGCAGACTCTACTGTCGCCCAACTCACACTCGGGAATCCAGCCAACCTCATCCAAGGAATGAGTGTAGGGAATACTGTACTTAACTGCACATATGGAGATACCGCCTTAGAGGCAGGTAAGAAAATCTCTATCAGCAAAGCCATACCTGTCGAATTGTCCCTTAGCCTAGAGCATTCAGAACTGCCTGTCGGTTCGAGCTCTCAAATACTCGCGCTCGCTAAATTTTCAGATAGTTCAACGCAAGAAATTACAAACGCGCCGGAGCTCCATTTAGACATCAGGGATCGCTCGCTGGCATCTATTATTCAAGAACAAGGTCAAACCCAATTATTTGCTACCTCTACCGGGACAGCAATCTTGACGGCGAAAATTAAAAACACAGAGCTGTCCGACGAAGTATCAGTCGTCATTACTCCAGCTGAGTTTTCTACACTCAATGTAACCCTCGAGAAAGATGAAATACCCTTGGGGCCTCTCAACGCATGTTCAAGCACTGGCAGAACTTACAGACCAATCCACTATCAATGTCACACGAGACCCTCGAGTGATTTGGTCTGTGCTCCCTGTAACCATTGCTCGAATAGAAACAAAAGAGAACAAACTGACCATCAAAGCGCTTAAATCTGGTCAAGCGACGCTCGTTGCCTCGCTGAACGATGGACAAATACGCTCGCAAGTACCGTTTAGCGTATCCGAACCTGTGGTGACCAAACTTAGTTTATCTCCCAATGTCGATTCATTGCCTAAAGGGTTATCTCATTCATTTCAAGCTTGGGCCACATACTCGGACGGTTCCATTGCCGAAGTTACGTCTGCCTCAGAATTTCAATGGAGCGTAGATAATACAGACATCGCGACATTTGAACTTAGTCCTCATAAAGGAATGATAACGGGCATTCAAGTTGGTGAAACCAACATAACAGGTACACTTTCTGATAGATGGCGTAGTACCGCTACATTAACGGTTTCAGATGCTATCGTTACCGAGATCAGCTTTGATGAAACTGAGCTTTCTTTACCCGTAGGGCTAGAGCATCCTTTGAAAGTAAACGCCCTATTGTCAGATGGAAGTGTCATTGATATTTCGAACTCTCCTGAGATTAGCTTTATTGTTAGCAATAAAGAGTTTGCCGATTTTGACGACCAAGAAAGAAATGTGGTTGTTGGAAAGAATATGGGCTCGACCACAATTACAGCACTCGCTAAATTTAATTCATTAGAACATCAAAACCATATGACATTGTTCGTCATGCCTCCCGTAATAAAACGACTTTCTCTAGAATCAACATTTACAGAAATAACGGCTGGAGTTCCTCTGGTACTGCAAGCTATCGCAACCATGACCGACGGCTCTGAGGTTAACGTAACAAACAGCTCAACATTAGATTGGAGCGTCGAACCCGTTGGTAGCGCAGAGCTTACTCAATCAACGGAAGTGATAACGCTTACCGGAATTGAAAAAGGTGAAATAAAAGTCTCTGTTACTGCGGAGTCTTTTCCCTCAATGGTCACAACTCAGAAAACATTCACTGTTATCCCTAAGGACTACACGATTACATTGGTAGAAGAAGCGATATCTCCTCTAAGTCGCTCCGTTTTCGAAGGTTATGACATCGATGATATAAAAATTAGGCATAACGGTTTAACAAGCTTTGATTTGTTGAACACAACACCACGCTACTTGAATAATCCTTTAGTCAGAGTCAATCAACAACACTTTCGCATTACGGGGGTTATCTCACCATTTAAAGCTATGAATTTTGAACTGCCAGAATGGTTTGATGAACCCATCGCTTCTGCTTATTTCGTTGATGAGCAACCATTGTTCAAAGCACATATACGAGCTTATGCCGACGTCAGACAAAATGACGACAAATACGCACAACCAACGACAGAAAACGTTTATCAATATGAAAAAGAGTTGCGTGGCTTCAAACAGTTAATGAATAACTATGACTATAACCATCAGTTTATCGGCTTCATTCAAAGCTATATGAATTCAAGAACCCGCATGATCCGGCATGAAGATCATTGGTGTGAAGTAGAAACGCTACTGACATCAACTCGTTCAATAGAAAGCAGTTCTGACCACTTTGCTAAATTCAAAGGTAACGATACTTCACCACATACATTGAAACACGTAAGTCTTATCGCAAATAAGCCGAGTGCGACCTACATGATGCTGACCCGAGAAGCCAACGGCGTCGCAACGGTTGGAGATGGGTGGTTGAGCGTACGTGATTTTAGGTTGTTTTCTGAAGGGGCTACATCACCTAAAACAACCTACCTACACGAAAAGATGCACAACCACGACTTCGGTCATAAAGGAGGGATGACCTATGGCTACCCCGCAGAGACTGGCAAGTTTGTGAATCAATCTTGGACACAGTTTTACGAAGATGGCGCGGTTGAGGCATCGACACCCACACTAGCAAGCCAATACGAACTCAAAGATCTGGGTAAACAGTTTAAGTTAGAGATTTCATTTTTAGATAAGAGCACATCGGCGCCATCAAACCGACATATTGATAAGTTCATCTTACTCACCACTTCTTTGGCTAAATTAGAGCGTAGCTATCTAATTGATCATAATAACAATGCCATCGAAATTTACCCAGAACTCGACTCTGGTTATGAGCACACGTATGTATTTAACAATATTGAGCCAATTCAACCTCAAAGCATAAGTGAGGCGAACTCTGAACCAGTCGCGTCAAAACTCATTTTTGTTTTTGATAAACCAGAACAAGCAAATACAAACAACATCCCTACATCTATCATCTTTATCGGTGGTAACAGGGAAGATACAAAGCAACAAGCGAACCTCGTAATCAACTACTCAGGTTCAGGAGGATTTGTAAGCAAAGATGGACAGTTCGTCTATCTAACCAAGCAATGGAATAAAAATGACAATAACGTCTTCACCAATGAAGTAAATACACTCTCACCAATTGAAGCGGAACAGTTCTGCAAAGAGAAAGGACTCAACCTAGGAACATTAAAGCCATTTCGCTCAAGAGATATGATGGATTTTCAAACGAAATATCAGAAATACGGAACTCAAGTGGGGCTGTCGTACGAAACTGGTACACCGATGGCGATCTCAGTACCAACCACTTACCGACCAAATACTATTACAGAAGTAGAAAAAGGTGCCGTAATTGTATGTAATGAGCAGTGAACTGAATGAAAGCAGCATTGAGCACTTTTACCAGTCCCCAACACTGCCCATATAAAAGATCGATGCAACTAATACTAGCTCTTTGCCAGATAACTCAACGCATCTTCTTGAGTTAACAAACCACGGTACTGATTTTGTGAATCACAAAGTATCCATGGAAAGGCCGTTCCTGCTGTCACTAGCTCTCGAACGGTCGAGACAGGCAAGTTCGCATCCACCAGCTCAAACTCTGTACTCATGATTTGATTCACTGGTCGCTTCCAAATCCTATTCTCACGTTCCGATTCCAAATCAGTCCCCATCGTTGGTGTTAAGTGCAAGTTGATTTGAGCTTTAGTAATCAGACCAACGCATTGCTTTTCATTAATGACTACCAAAGGCGCCGTCGGGCTCAAGTTCATGTACTCAACGGCGAGTGACAATGGCTCACCCGGATCAAGTCGACGAACATCGATATGGCTGAGAGACATCAGTGGTGCATCTTGCGTCGGTTTTACTTTCACGTTGTTAAAGTGCTTTTTGTGACACTGTGGCTTGTCCAGTAGCACCACAGGTACCGCTTGAGAAAACAAAAAACCCTGCATAAAATCAACACCAAGGTCTGCAAGCTCTGTTAGTTCTTGTTGCGACTCAACCCCTTCAGCAACCACTTTCACGCCAAGCTTGTGTGCTAACTCAGTGATCATTTTGACGATGTTGTAACGAGTGCTCCCTTCTTCGATACCTCTGATAAATTTTCGATCTATTTTGAGCAGATCAAACTGCCCTTCTTCAAGGTAAGAAAAGGAAGAGTAGCCAGTACCAAAATCATCAATAGCGATCTTGATGCCCTTGTCACGCAGTTCACTCAAAGCAAGGGTATGCTCTTTATCTTGTTCAAAATACGCAGTTTCCGTGAGTTCGATAGTGATTCGATTCGGATCAACACCACTTCCAGCAATCAAATCATAGGAACTTTGCAAAACTTGCAGCGCATCCAACTTGGTATTCAGTGAACGATTCAACGTTAATCCTATTTCTTCTCCATAAACTTTCTGGATATGAGGAAGTTGCTTGAGTGCTGTGCGGCAAACGAGATCATCCAACGCAGCAATCAACTCTAAATCCTCGACAACTGCGATCATCTCTTGGGTATCATAGGTTTTATTCTGATGATAGAAACGCGCTAACGCTTCGAACTTCACCACTTTGCCCGTACGTGTTTCAATGATCGGCTGATAATAGACATCAACAAGTGGGCTCTCAATTTGTGCTCTTAGAAAGGCTTCGAGATGATGACGCTTGACGAGTTTATCATGCAGTTCACTATTATAAAAACTGAAGTAGTTCTGGCCTCCACTCGGAGAGGAAACCATCGCTTGCGCTGCATGCACCAGTGCTTGTTTTGGATTATCAGTATCGTAACCGAGCACCGATACACCAGTTTGTCCTTCTACTATTGCATCATGCATACTTGATCCCAACTCACATCTTAATTCCGAAAAAAAGCCTCGTAACGCAATCTGAATAAGACGCAGTGGGCTTAACCATTGGCATCGAGGCGTTTGCAAACACACTACAAATACGTCCCGCGACAACTGACCCGCAATACTGGCGTGGCGACTTCGCATCACAAAATCGGAAAAACCTAACTGCTGCTCAAGTAGGGACTGCTGTGAGAATTTCGGTCTAATTGTCACGATGATATTGAGATCTTTGTGGCTATTTTCATCCACAATAATGAGGCAGAAATATCGGTAGAAAAACCGAGGTAAAGCGTACGACCAGAATTGAACACTAACCGATAAATGCAAAGATGATGCGCTTGGTTACTCCCATTCACGGTACGACTAAGAAGGTTACCACTCCAAAAACCGTCAGTATCAATGTCTTGCCAGATCTGTTCGTAAAACGCTTTACTATGATGTTCAGAACTTAAAATATGGGTTTTCAGACCAACAAGGTCACGGTTTTCATAACCCATTTGCTGCTCGAACGCTGGGTTGCAGCCTAATATGCGAGTGTCTTGATCGGCGACCAAAACGCCTACGTTGGGTAAATCGAAAATGGTTTCCAGAATTTTGGCTAACTCTTCGCACCCGGTAATACTCAATTGCGGGATGATGGCACCTTGCACGATATGACCGTTAAGACGCTCAAAGCTCAACGCTACATGCACGAGTCGATCATTATCTAGCATCAGGCAACCAGAAAACTTACCATGCCCACCATTTTGTTCTACATCTAAGATGTGTTGCTTCGCGCTGTCACCCTGACCAAGCAACATGTATTGAAAAACATCATCCAAACTATTCACTGTCTGTTTTAAGCCCAAAACAGACATCATGCTTTGCTGGTCACATTCAAACTCATGTGTCTCGATATCATAAGACCACTCGATCACTTGAGAATGACCGGACGCAGGCTGCACTTCTCCTTGTGCTACGGATAGCATTTCACTCATAACCTAGCCCCCTATTGTATCGGCTTAAGACTTTGAGAGCGCCACCCATGTATGACGATTGTTTGCTGTAGTTTTTTGATTGCAAATCGGTCAATACCATTTGAAACATCAACGATGTTTACGGCGCGTTTCAGTCAACAAGCGCGTGCATTTTAGTATGCACTAATACAATTATAGGAACAGAATTCGATAAGCACACCATTGCTTATTGCTAATTTTTACAAGGTTAAAAAACCCAATAACCATAAGGGATTGAAGGACATAATTGCGTAAAAGTCAGCGATGGAATTGAGAGTGATTTTCATCTCCAAATAAATCTAGTCGAACTAAGCTTTATATAATCACTTGGGTATAGATACCTGATCATCAAATCGCTATAATTCGCGCTCCCTGGAACAGAGAGCAAAATATGACCAACGACATTACTCCTATTCATGAGTACAAAAAATACTGGGCTGAGTGTTTTGGTACGGCACCTTTCTTGCCGACCAGCCGCAAAGAAATGGATGCCCTAGGATGGGATAGTTGTGACATTATCATTGTCACGGGTGACGCGTACGTGGACCACCCAAGCTTTGGTATGGCAATCATTGGTCGTCTGTTGGAAGCACAAGGATTCCGTGTCGGTATCATTGCTCAACCAGAATGGAACAACAAAGATGCTTTCATGCAGCTTGGTAAGCCAAATCTGTTCTTCGGGATCACTGCGGGTAACATGGACTCCATGATCAACCGTTACACGGCGGACAAAAAGCTTCGTCACGATGATGCTTACACTCCAAACAACGAAGGCGGCAAGCGTCCAGATCGTGCAACCTTGGTGTACTCACAGCGTTGTCGTGAAGCCTACAAAGGCACACCTATTGTTCTTGGTGGTATCGAAGCCAGCTTGCGTCGTGTTGCTCACTACGATTATTGGTCAGACAAAGTTCGTCGCTCTGTTCTGTTCGATGCAAAAGCAGACATTCTTCTTTTTGGTAACGCTGAGCGTGCCCTCGTAGAAGTCGCGCACCGTCTTGCTGATGGCGAAGACATCTCGACCATGACCAACATTCGCGGTACTGCGGTTAACCTGCCAGCCGAACCAGAAGGTTACACCGTTATTGATTCTTCTCGTATTGAGAAACCTCGTAAAGAAGCGTTCGTACCAAAAAACCCTTACGAAGTGGAAACTCAGTGCGATACCAAAAAAGAAGAGCCTGTTGCACAGCCAATCACTATTCGCCCATCACGTCATGATGCAGCGAACACAGCGGTGCGCCTACCAGCCTTCGAAAAACTGCACAACGACCGCATTCTTTATGCGCATGCAAGCCGTGTGCTGCACTTAGAAACCAACCCATACTCGGGTCGTGCTCTATTGCAACGTCATGGTGACCGTGAGCTTTGGGTGAACCAAGCGCCAATCCCTTTAACTACAGAGGAAATGGATTACGTATTCGGCCTATCGTACGCGCGTGTTCCTCATCCTATGTATGGCAAGGCAAAGATCCCTGCTTACGACATGATCAAAACTTCGGTTAACATCATGCGTGGCTGTTTTGGTGGCTGTTCTTTCTGTTCGATTACCGAGCACGAAGGCCGCATCATTCAAAACCGCTCTCAAGATTCCATCATCAACGAGTTAGAAGAGATCCGCGACAAGGTTCCAGGCTTTACCGGTACGATTTCTGACTTGGGTGGCCCTACAGCAAACATGTACCGTCTTGGCTGTAGCGATCCAAAAGCGGAAGCAAACTGCCGTCGCCCTTCTTGTGTGTTCCCGGGTATCTGTAACAAACTGAATACCGACCACAAACACACCATCGATCTTTACCGCGCAGCTCGCAAAGTAAAAGGTGTTAAGAAGGTCATGATCGCATCTGGCGTACGTTACGACCTTGCAATTGAATCACCGGAATACGTGAAAGAGCTTGTGACCCACCACGTAGGCGGTTACCTGAAGATTGCACCTGAGCACACAGAAAAAGGTCCACTGGATCTGATGATGAAGCCGGGCATGGGCACTTACGACCGCTTTAAAGAGATGTTTGAGAAGTACAGCGCGGAAGCAGGTAAAAAACAATACCTGATCCCTTACTTCATCTCGGCGCACCCAGGTACAGAAGACGAAGACATGCTGAACTTGGCTCTATGGCTGAAGAAGAACAACTTCGAGTGTGACCAAGTACAGAACTTCTACCCATCGCCAATGTGTAACGCTACGTCAATGTACTACTCAGAGACTAACCCTCTAAAACGCGTGAAGTACAAACAACGTGAAGATGTGCCAGTGGCGAAAGGTGAACGTCAGCGTCGCCTACACAAAGCCCTACTTCGCTACCACGATCCAGCGAACTGGCCAATGATCCGCGAAGCGCTGATCAACATGGGTAAAAAACACCTGATTGGTGATAAACCAAACTGTCTGGTTCCGGCAGAAGACATTGATGCGCAAACTCCAGCTCAACGTCGTAAGTCTGGTCGTCACGGTGCAAACCGTTTTGCGACCAAACACACCAAGAACCAACCAGGCTTCGGTGGTCACTTAAATAAACGCTCTGAAGGTGGCTCTCGCGACGGCAAGCCATCTGGTAACCGCAACGGTTCAGGTAAAGCGCAAGGCGGACAAAACGGCCAAGGTCGTGGCAACCAAAACGGTCAGCGTCCTAATACGGGATCACGTCCTGGTAGCAACAACCAAAGCCGCTCAAACGGTGCAGGTTCACAAGGTCAAGGTCGTCCTCAAGGACAAGGCAAACCAGCGGGTCAACGCAAACCTAAGCGCCGTTAATTCAATAGAGCTTGAATAGAAAAAAGGGCTTCAGAGGTAACTCTGAAGCCCTTTTGTTTTGTCTTTCGTTTGTGACTATCACTGCGATGCCATTAAGAACTTCACACTAGAAACTACCCCCTCAGAGAACCGCCTTTCTAGAGCATCCGAGTATCCCTTTCTATAATCGGATTAAGGTAAGCAAGCACGTGATATCTAGTCATGTACATGAGCGCAGGAATACAAATTACTGAATTGACGCAACATTGACATAATTGATCTAAATCAATTTTACTGTGTTTCGCATAATTAAAACAGGAAGTCTAAGTATGTCAAACAAGAACTATGTAACCACCTTAATGCTGTTGTGTGCCTTCGCCTCGAGTGCGAATGCGGAAAGCAAAGATGACATTGATAACATTAAAAACAAAATTGGCGATATCCAAGATAGCCTCTCTCAATCGCAAGACACCATGCAATTCGTGAGATCGGTTTCTGGTTCAACCTTTGTGCCGGAACCCAAACACAGTAAAGATATGCCTTCTTACAGTTACTTCTCGATAGAGAGCTACGACATATTCAGCAGCCCTTCTGGCAAGCGTATGATTCAAGCCGTTATCACCAACAACTCAGGCGGTGGTATTAAGCTCAAAACATCTCAAATCAAAGCGTACTTTGGTGGCCAAGTGTACTTATCTCCTTCTTCGATTGAGCAGGATGATAAATTCGCTCAAGGAGAAACGAAGTCCGTCACTTTGCATTTTGGTGAGAATAGCGCTTCGATTCTTGGTCTCATGACCAGAAACTACTAAGCGATTTTGGGGCTAAGCTCCCCTACAGTAATCGATGGTAATAAAACTGATGCTCTAAACTTCATATTCCCTTTTAAAGCCGTCAGCTTCCCCAAAAATCATCCTAGAAACAGATACTAGTGAAGCTCCAGAGGTAACTCTGGGGTCTTTTGGGAGTTATATAGGTTTTGTAATCTAGGTGCTATCTAGCCAATCACTAACGGTACATAAATCACACATCATTTGTTTTAGTTATTTCGCTTACGTTTTTAGGCAAACCGGAGATTCCTGTAACGTTACAATTCTCTCATCCAAGCCAAAAATCTGGTGCCAAAAATGAGCAACGAGAAAAGTATATTTCCCGAAGGATCAATTGCATACGAAAACGAACAAAAGAACGCTTGCCACACAAGTCATTCTGAAGCTGAAGAACAAACATTTTTCCCAAAAACTTCAATAGCCTATGAGAATGAAACTAGAGCTAACCGAATAACTCCTGGCGTTGGCAAAGGATTCCTTACTCCCCAGAAAAAAAGCACGTACTTTACTACCCCACAAAAACCTGTAGCCAATATCAGTCCTGAAAACATGTATTGGCCTCCCTACGACTTTATGTCTGGGGAATATATAAACACGAAAAAGCTGCCTGACGAGACTCTTCGACAACAATTGGTAGGAAACCAAGAACATGTGATGTATTTGACATTAGATGAAGCGTTTAAAGTTTTACAAAGTTGGGGTTGGAAAGATACTCATAGCACTTGGAAGTCAATGACAACCTCCACAGGGGCTCAAATACTCATCAATTATGGCGTCAACGGTAAAGATATCGTAACAACTTCGATGGTTATCGCTCAGTTTAATATTCATGGGCTAAAAGCTACCAAGTTGGGACTAAAGGCAACCTTTGGTATGAGGATGGCAACATATTACAATCAAGTTGGCACAGAGATGATTACGTTGTCAGGGTACTCTGGATTAAGAAGAATTTTAACAGGTACAACGTATAGACTGGATAACCCCAAAGTTGTGCAACTCGGTATTGGAAAGTATGGTCTCGCAAATTCAATAAAATCTGGAACCGTTTTAACCATTTATGTCGCAGCAGGCTTCAGAATTCTGGACTATGCACTCAATGACGAGGTATTTTTAACAGACTTAATCGGCTCTTTAGCAGTAGACATAGTGAAGATCGGAATATCTTCTGCGGTTTCAGCAATTGCCGGATCTCTTATGCTAACTTCTGTCGCTCTCGTTTCTGCACAACTCGCAGTTGTTGTTGTTGCAGGGTTAGTAACATCCATTGTATTAAATGAGTTAGATAAACACTATGGTGTGACTGAAAGGGTCATTGAGTTGCTCGAAAGAGCAGAGCAGGAAGCCGTTGAGAAAGGAAAAGAGCTACAAAAAAGCGTTAAAGATAGTCTTCTTGACCTTACAGCAATGTTTATCGCGGATGCCTTAGAGACCGGAAAAGAAGTCATCGAGTCTGAAATAAAACAATTTATTCGCGAGTCAATAAACGACCTAGTACCAAAAACAATATGAATAACAGCCAAAAATCAAACAAAGAAACGTACAAACTTTACCCAGGAATTTTGCTATTAATAGGTTTATCTGGTTTCTGTTTTTACTTTGGATATCAAAAAATTCTAACGCTAGCTTCTCAAATTGGCGACGTTGCGGTCTACTCAAGGTTTGACTTAGCGATGATTCCATTTGGCTTAGTATTACTTGGAGGGTTAATCAGTGCTTTGTTTTTTGCATTTAAAAAGAAACGCTGGGATGAAGTATATGGAAACGGCTTACAATATTTGATCTTAGGTTCTCTTGCTGTTGCTATCGTATTGACTCTGATAACCCCTTCGATTTATCAGGCACGCTATGAAAATGCGGGTCTGAAAGAGTGCTCTCGCTCCCCCGAAGGCTACCTACCATTCTTCGCAACTAAGTTTGCTAGAGAAGAATCCCTTTGCATCAAAGTTTCTAAGTAAATTGATAAATCGATACGCGCAAAAATCTGCTTAATAATTCACAACAAGCATGAAAAAGGGCTCCAGAGATTACTCTGGAGCCCTTTTGTTTTGTCTGAATTGACTTGGATAACTAAATTATTTCGCTACGTTACCTGCAACGTTTAGTGCATCCCAAGTACGTGCGAATGGTGGTGCATAGCAGAAGTCCATGTAGCCTAGTTGCTGTGTTGTCATCTTCGCAGTGATGGCAACAGCGAGTGCATTGATTCGGCCTACAGCACCCTTCTTACCCACGATTTCGCCACCAAGCAGTACATTGGTTTCTGGGTGGTAAACCAGCTTCACTTTAATGTCTTCTTGGCCTGGGTAGTAGTCGGTTTGGTTCTTATCTGAAATGGTTGAAACCTTCACTTCCAAACCGTGTTCTTTAGCTAGAAGTTCCGATACGCCTGTGCATGCCAGTTCGTAGTCCAGCACTTTCAAGCAAGATGAACCCAAGAAGCCACTCATGTAAGTGTCTTTGCCAGCAAGTTTGTCAGCCATCATGCGCGCTTGCTTATTCGCTGTGGTTGCCAGTGGAACATACACTGATTTGCCTAGCGCCATGTGGTGAACCACAGCGCAGTCGCCGACAGCGTAAATGTGTGCATCTTCTGTTGCGCCAAACTCATCGACTAGTAGTGCGCCGTTCGCTGCTTTTGGTAACTCGAATGCTTCTGTGTTTGGTTTGAAACCAAGTGACATGATCACAACGTCTGCTTCAACATTGCCGTTGTCGGTTTCTACGATGTAATCGCCCTGCTCTGCGTCGCGAATGGCTGATACGCTGCAACCGGTTTTAAGCTCAGCGCCAGATTCACGAATCGCGCCTTCTACCTCTTCAATCATCTCAGGGCTGAACTGACGGCTCATCACGTGTTGTTCACGCTCGATGATGGTGACGTGCTTACCTAGTAAGTGTGCGACATCGAACACTTCTAGCCCGATAAAACCACCGCCGATAACGCAAATGCGTTGTTTGTTGCTGTCCTTAAGCGCTTCTTTTACTGCCAAACCATCTTCCATGCTGGTTAGCGTGTATACGTGCTCTGGGTTGAACTCACCGAAAGATGGCACGATTGGGCGTGCGCCCGTGGCAATCACCAACATATCGTAATCGATGGTGCTTTCTTCCCCTTGGTGACGAACTTTAATCAGCTTTTCTGTGCGGTCTAGTGCCACCATTTCTGTTTCAATGCGCACGTCTAAACCAGATTTAATCGCTTGTTCTGGCGTACGAGAAATCATGCGCTCAGTGTCATCAAACATGCCACCAGCAAAATAAGGTAAACCACACGCACCGAACGAGATGTAATCGCGCTTATCGAGCACAATCACTTCATCTGATGGCTGATTACGTTTGTATTTCGCTGCGAAACTCATACCTGCAGCGCTACCGCCTACGACAACAACTTTCATATTTATTACCTAAATAACCTGAACTCAGGAAAAACGGAGAGCACCCGCGTTGGGTGCTCTTTATTAAGTTTGGAAATTACACTGCTGCTTCTTTTGCTACTGTTGCAGTAACGTCAGCATTGTATTGCTCAGTGTTTAGTGAGCCATTCTTCTTCGCGGTTAGTACACCTGACAACATTGAGCCAGAGATGTTAAGCGCGGTACGAGCCATGTCGATAAGCGCTTCGATAGAAACCAGAATCGCCACAACCGTAATGTCTAGACCCATGATGGTTAGCACCGCTACTGCTGCGAACGTTGCACCGCCACCAACACCTGCGATACCGAATGAAGCAATCGCGATGACAGCAATCAGTTGTAGGATGAAGCCTAGGTCAACTGGCATACCCATTACTTGAGCTGCCATGATAGCGAGCATTGCTGGGTAGATACCTGCACAACCGTTCTGACCGATACTGGTACCAAACGTTGCTGACATGTTTGCTGTTTCTTCGTCCACACCTAGACGTTGAGTTTGAGTTTCAACGTTTAGTGGGATTGCCGCCATGCTTGAGCGAGAACCAAAGCCAAATACAAGCACTGGCCAGATTTTCTTCATGAACTTCGCCGGAGACAGACCGAACATAGACACCATCACGAAGTGGATAGCGAACATTACACCGATTGCCACGTAGCTTGCTAGTAGGAAGCGACCCATTTCTGCTAGTGCGAACAAATCGTTTGTCATCATGAACGTGGTCATCAGAGCGAATACACCGTAAGGCGTCAGCTTCAGAATCTCACGTACCATTGAAAGTACTACTTCTTTTGCAGAGTTGATGAAATCAACGAAGTTTTGCACTTTCTCAGGCTTACGGTTTTTCACTTGCAGGATACAGTAACCAAGGAACATACCGAACAATACTGTTGATAGTGTTGAAGTACGCTCAGAACCCGTTAGCATGTCGAAAATGTTAGCTGGAATGATAGATAGCGCCATACCAGACAAACCGCTGTTCGCCATCGCATCTTGCGTTGCTACTAATGCATCACCACGAGCTTCAATCGCACCATTCGTACCGATTGTACTGACTAGTGCGTTTGCATCGATACCGAATAGGTAAATACTTGCGATACCAACGGCTGCTGAGATTGCACAAGTGAAAAGTAGAATACCGATGATTTTTGGTGCGATACGCGATAGTGCACCACCGCCTTCTACGTTCATGATTGAAGAGATCATCGCCACAAATACCAGCGGGATTACAATCATTTGTAGAAGCTTGATGTAGCCTTTACCGAACACGGAAATCAGTTCAGCAAAGCCTGCGGTTGCCACGTTGCCCACACCGAATACGAGCTGAATCGCACCGCCGAATAACAGACCAGCAGCAAGCGCACTTAGTACGCGGAAGTTAAAGCTTTTCTTTTGTTTTTTGAAGTTCGCAAGTAATGCATAGAACCCAAAGAACAGGATGCTCAATCCAATAAATGAAACGCTCATGAGAATCTCCTATTGATACCCATTTATGTCCGAAGATCGGTTACTTTTTGTATGCAATGGCTTCAACTTCAACCAATGCGTCTTTTGGTAGTCTTGCTGCTTCAACACAAGAGCGAGCTGGTGCGTTTTCTGTACCAAATACCTCTGTGTACACTTCGTTAAATGCGGCGAAGTTTTCCATGTCTGATAGGAAGCATGTCGTCTTCAATACTGTATCTAGGCCTGCACCGCTTGCTTCTAGAACCGCTTTTAAATTCTCAAGAGACTGACGTGCCTGCTCTTTGATGCCGCCTTCAACAAACTGCATGGTTTCTGGAACCAGTGGTAGTTGACCTGATGTGTAAACCATGTCGCCATAAGCCGTACCTTGTGAGTAAGGGCCGATAGCTGCTGGTGCTTGTTCAGTGGCAATGATCTGTTTCACGATGTAACTCCTAAGTTATTAATTTTATTCTGATTTAAATTCACGGATAAACTTGTAAACGGCCTGACGGCTGATCCCAAGCTGCTCTGATACTTGTGTGGTCGTCTCTTTTAGCTCAAATACGCCGTTATCAAACAGACAACGAATGATGGCTTTGTTACGGCCTTTGCAAGAAATCGTCTCGTCTTGCTCCACCTCTGTGATCGCAGCGCTCAAGGCTTTTTGAATGACCTCATTGGCATTTTTGCTAAACGTCTCACTGACTAAGGTTTGAGACACATTGCACTGCGGCATAAGCGTTTTAACGATTTCTGGGAATGGGAAGGATAAGTTCATATTGATGCAAAGCATGCCAATCGGCTTTTGCTCAGGGCCCGCCAAAATGCATGTGGTCGATTTCAGTAACGAACCATCCGCAGCATTAGTGAAGTAACTCTTTGGCGAGACCTCTCCGGTTTTCTCGAATGTGCTCCACATACGTAGACCCAAATCCGTGATAGGCGAGCCGATTTCGCGGCCAGTATGATGACCATTGACGATTTTCACGACTGAATTTTCTAAGCTTTCAAATGAATGAATGACCACTTCGCAGTACGGCCCGATTAAATCGGCAATCGTGTCTGCTAAACGAAAATAATTGCTTAAACATTCTCTGTCTTCGTCGGTGAATCGAACTTGCTTTACACTCATCATCTCGGTTTACATTTTTGAACTCAATGACTAAAAAGTACTCCTTTCGAGTTAGTTGAGCAATACAGGGTAAACTTCTGTAAACCTAAAAGATGCGTCTAAAACACCGCCAAAAACCGAAGAATTGATCGAAATCACGCACAATAGTTGAACAAGATCACCAAAAACATATGAATTGGGTTTAATTTCTTAAACCTCATCAAAGTTTAAATATTTAAAATCAAAGATTGCACTTTTGAACACTTTAATGATCTAGAACAAGTTCTTAAAGTCAGTGAAAATCGCGTACGGTAATAACAAATTTAAAAGGCGATAATATTTATAAAATGCCATTCATTTACGATACAAAACAATGGTTGTGAATGAATAAAACATCAATAACTGCTCTCTCCAACCTTAGTCCATGCTGATAAGACGACGTGAATTTTAAAAAGACGCAAACGTTGAAGAAAATACCGAGAAAAAGCGGTTATCGAAGTGCAAAAATGAAAGTACAGAACAAAAAAACCGAGCAGATTTACCTGCTCGGCTTTGTATGAAAAATGAGGAAAGACGAATTAAGACAGCTTGAACTTACTCAGCTCACCGTGAAGATCGCTCGCTTTTACCGTCAACTCGTTACTGATTTCTACTGAAGAGGTCATCGTATCCATCACCTCTACCGCCGTGTCGTTGATGATCACTACATTGCGGTTAATCTCTTCTGATACTGAGCTCTGCTCTTCTGCTGCCGAAGCGATTTGGTTGTTCATATCATTGATGACTTCAATCGCTTGGTTGATTTCAGACAGCGCTAAGTGGGCAGCTTGTGTTTCACCTTTAGTATCATTAGCTTGCTTTTGGCTTTGTTCCATCAAGACCACAATTGATTGAGTTTCTTGTTCTAGACGGGCCAGCATCGTACGAATCTCTTCAGTTGATCCTTGAGTACGATTTGCAAGGTTACGAACCTCATCGGCAACCACCGCAAAGCCTCGACCCGCTTCACCTGCACGTGCAGCTTCAATAGCCGCGTTCAGAGCCAGCAGATTGGTTTGCTCTGCAATGCCACCAATCTCACTCAAAATACCTTGAATCGCCGTGCTAGAATCCACTAGGTTTTGTGTTTGTTGCTGCGCATCGTTGACTTGCATTGCCAAGCTATCTACCGCACTCGCAGCATTGTCCATGCGAGTCATACCATTTAGACTGTTGCTTTGTACTTGGCTCGCCGCCGCTGCCGCTTGGACCGCAGAGTTCGCTACTTCTTGAGCGGTTGCACTCATTTCATTGATGGCCGTCGCTAATGAGTTCACCTCATTTACTTGCGTATTCAATTGATCGCGAGAAGCCGCAGCGCGCGTTTGACCTTCGGTCGCATTCTTATCGACTTGATCAGCAGTCACCATCACGGTCAGCAGCATCTCTTGCATACGCGATAGGAAAGTATTGAACCAATGTGCCAATTGCGCAGTTTCATCTTTACCTTTCACTTCGATACGGTAAGTTAAGTCACCTTCACCTTGCGCGGCATCTTTAAAACGCTCAACCAGATTGTTTAGCACTTTACCCAAAGAGTTCGCGATCAAAGCCATCGAGGCAATACCTAGAAGAGCAGCGATGATCCCCGCCCACACACCTTTTTCAAGCGCTTTTGAATTCTGTTCATCACTCCATTGCGCGTAGTCATCGACGCTTCTTGCAAGGTGGCTACTGGGAACCGACACCATGACTACCCAAGGAGCGTCACTCGTATCGATAGAAGTAATCGCATATTCATCACCGCCAAAGGTCACAACACCAGCGCCTTGACGTTTTGCAATAGATTGGATGTTAGACCATTCAGAGGCCAGTTCAGAAGAGACCTTCTTACCGACCATATCAGCAGCGCGGCTGTTCGCTAGGGTGATGCCCTTCCATGATGTGATGAGGATTTTACCTTTGCCATCAAACAAGTTACGTGCAGATTGCTCGCTCTGGCTTTGTAGCTCATAAAGAGACAGATCAAACCCAAGAGAGCCGATGATTTTGCCATCTTGTTTGATTGGTTGACTGATCGTTGTGATCAGCTCTTGCTTACCACGTACAGGATAAAAGTACGGCTCCATGACGAACGTTTTACCCGTTTCATAAGGCATTAAATGCCAATCGTCTTTACGTTCACCACTGCTATTTAGCTCCGTGTTGCTAAAGCTCTCCATCGCCACTGCATCAAAGCTATTTTGGTCATTTGGCGAGAAGAAAGGCGCCAGATAGCCTTGGCTGTTAAAACCCTCTTCTGGATTAAACGTCACTTGTTCTGGCCACGTTTTGTCTTGCCAAACCATGTAGCCCGCAAATACGGCTTTATTCTGTGCTTCTAGCGCGGCAGTAAACTGTTTAACAATAAGGTCTGCGCTTGCGTTGGTTTCTGCACTCAACTCAATGATCGAACGTACTTGTTTTAAGTTTGCCAATACAGGATCAAGTTGGTTAGCAATATCCAACCCCTGCTGAATCGCGGTATTTTGCAAGTCGGTGCTAGTCGCATTCGTCAATTGCGCTTTTACTTTCTCGTTCACTTGCTTGTTCACGTCAGTAAATGCGTTGGTTGTCATACCCATTGCAATCAATAAGGTGAAGGCCATGGCACCGCCCGCACTGACTGCGATTCGCGTACGTATACTGTTAAACATAGTCACCTCTGTAACTGATGATAGATTGGCATTATTTTCTGAAATTTCATGGATTTTAAACAACAGAGGTGAACAGAAGACGTCAAGATATGAATGAAAAGAGAATGGAAAGATCAAACTTATTAACAGGGTTACGTATGAGGCCAGTTTTATATTTTAAGTGCATGAGCCCCACAATAAATAAAACCTAGAGAATCGATCATTAAGTTATTGTATTTATAGAATTTAAAATCAACATTCAAGATGAATCTTATACGAAAGTACCCATAGCTATTCATTCTCCTATACTGAGTATTAGATTAGCCAAACCGTGACTTGAGTCACGTTTAATTTTCTTCATCTCACTGTTTTTAATGCAGTTATTCAGTATTAAAGCAAATAAGCTAGGATCAATGTTCGCTAAATACCCATTTTGTACTGAGTAAGTAGTTACTCATCATGCCTACCAATATTCCGAAAACCAACGCGACGTACACCATATAGTTTTGAGTCCCAAACATAAGCGTCAAACCTTTGAAAGCCGCAAAGTTCGGCACTGCACTAATACAAGCACTCACCATAAACTTTTGCCATTGAGCAAACGGATCGGTTTTTTCTGCTTGAGAGAAAGTCAGCCAGCGATTGCCAAGCCAAGTCGTGGTTGCCGCAAACAAAAATGCTATCCCACGAGCCAGCATCAGCTCCAGACCAAACCAATGGAACAACAGCGAAAAGATAAGGGTGTCGACTATAAAGCCGACACCACCAACCAGAGCAAACCTTATTAATTTGTGCATTCCGTTACCCAATCACACAGGTGTAGAGTGAGCGTTTCGATTTTGCTGTGAACTCGTTGGTACAACTCAACGCATTTTCATGAATCATGCTATCCACTTGCTGCGATTTACCAATCAGGTGGAATTTCTTTAGATTGTTTAAGTCATTCTTATCTTCAAGTTTTTTCGCCTGACCATGACTATAGAACTGGCCTGAGAACGGGCGCTTACCAATATAAAAGACCGGAGCGTTGTCATTAATTTGCGCGAAGATGATGCGGTCGCTGCGGCTGTCTGCTTTGCCCATATTCAAAACCAACATCGCAATCATAAGCAGGGCTGGTAACACCGCCGCCGTTCCGGTCAACCATTTAAAATCGTGTTTATCCACCAGCATCGCAATTAAGATACCCAACGCAGGCACACCCGGTAGTACGTAAGCAGGCAAAATATTCCCAGCCATGGTGAACAAGATCATTGGGGAAATCAGCCAACACATCAGGAAGCTAAATAGGCCTTGATGATCAGTTTCAATGGCTTTGAGTACCTTACGACGTTTCCACGCCAAGATAGGCAATACAATTGACCAAGGCGCAGCCGACTGCAGCCAGAATACCCAGATCATCCCACGTGGTTGATCATGAGCAGAGCCATACAGGTCCCCTTCCCAACCGCTGACAACAAAACGCTTAAAGTGCTCACCAACAATAAAGTAATCAATAAAGCCCGGCGTTGCCATTTCTGCCATGATGTACCAAGGCAGAGCAACCGCCAGCATAAGCGCCAAACCCGATACGATAGGAAACCGCTGCCACAAGGCTTTAAAAGCGCCAAAGAAACCATGCTGAATCACAAGCCAAGGAAATACTGCGATGCCCATGATCACTATCGCTACGGGACCTTTTGCCAACAACCCACAAGCCAAACCAAAGAAACCGAGGTAACCCCACAATCGGCTGTGTTTGTCTTTGCCAAGCCAGCAATAGTAAAAGCCGACCATCGCCATGGTCATTGCCAACGTCAGTGCCATGTCGGTCATCACCGCACCCGCCGCAATTGAAAAGATGCCACACGTCGCCAGTACCAACGCTGCGATGACTGCATTAAAGCCCGCGCGATACGCCATGAAAGCAACAAAAACAATCGTCGCAACACCCGCTAACCAATGAGGCGCGCGCACTGCAAATTCATTCAATCCAAACAGCTCAATGCCGTAAGCACTCATCCACGTGAATAGGGGGGGGTTCCCCCAAAAAGGCACGCCGTAATCAAACTGTGGGGTAAGCCAATTGCCGGTTTCCACCATTAAGCGCGCCATTTCGCCGTAGCGGGCTTCTGTGGTGTCCATCAAAGGGTAAGCGGCAAGTGAAATAAGACGGAGTAAAAGAGCAAACGCCAACAACAACCACAGATGGGTTTTATTAATACTCATGATTACGCGGTTTCTCCCAGTTTAAACTTCATGGTTTGGATGGATTGATGTTTTGCAGGCTGCTCATAAACAGACTGAACAAGATAAAGAGGACGTTGCTTGGTCTCGACAAAAATGCGGCCAATGTATTCGCCTAAAAGGCCAATCGACAGCAATTGCACACCGCCCAATGCAAGTTGGACGACCATCATGGATGGGTAGCCAGTGACAGGCTCACCAAACACAACGGTTTTCATCACA
The DNA here is from genome assembly GCF_026241575.1 of Vibrio sp. Sgm 5. Lineage (NCBI taxonomy): Bacteria > Pseudomonadati > Pseudomonadota > Gammaproteobacteria > Vibrionales > Vibrionaceae > Vibrio > Vibrio sp. Sgm 5. The sequence goes on along the minus strand of NZ_JAPHPY010000006.1, from coordinate 70,596 downwards.
ATGAATGCACCATAAATAAAAGCACTGACCGCCACTAAGGCACCAGCAAGTGTCGCAAAGGGCGAATGGAAAACGAGGTAATGCCGTCCATTGCAAGGCCAATCAGCTTGAGGTAGTTCCACTTGGTTTCGCCGCAGAAACGAGCATCACGCTCAAACTGCACCGTCACTTGCTTGAAACCAGGCCAAGAAAAAATGCCTTTCATGTATCGGTTACGCTCTGGCAGCGCATTGATGTGTTTAACCACTTTTGCGCTCAATAAACGGAAATCGCCCACGTTCTCCGGCACATCCAATTTCGCCATGCTGTTAAGCACTTTGTAAAAACAAGCGGCCGAGAAGCGTTTGAACCAAGTTTCACCGTGGCGTTCACTGCGCTGCATGTTCACTACGTCATACCCTTCACGCCATTTTGATACCATTTGCGGGATCAACTCAGGCGGGTCTTGCAAGTCGGCATCAATCACGATCACCGCTTCACCTTGGCAGTGTTCCAAACCCGCACTCATGGCGGACTCTTTGCCGAAGTTACGGCTTAATGCAATACAACGAACATCGCTAGAAGATTGAGAAAAGCTTTGCGCGATCATTAGGCTGTCGTCTTTGCTGCCATCGTCGACATAAACGATTTCGCAGCGTTCTGGCATTTCATCCAAAACGGCGGCTAAACGACGATGAAATTCAGGCAAGACTTCTTGCTCGTTAAAGAATGGCACCACAACAGACAAAACTGTTTTAGGCTCAGTGTTTTGGCTCACCTTTGAAAAGGCTGCAGCGTGAATGTTGAAGGTTGACATGCTACTCTTCCACTAAATCCGATGAATGAATCCAGTCTACAAACATCAATGTGAAAGAGATGTTGTTGACATCTTTTTCACGTTCTTAGTGAATAATGTTCGGTTAAGACGAAGTCTTATTTTCGAAAACCCGCCCACTTGGAGAGAAATACATGAAACGCGTACTTTTAGTCGAAGATAATCGAGAAATCGCAGGCATGTTGTTCGATTATTTCGAGTGTGCAGGTATGGAACTCGATTATGCAGACAACGGCGAGCTCGGCCTGAAACTGGCGATGGAAAACACCTTCGACATCATCTTGCTCGATCTCATGTTGCCACGCATGGATGGCCTGACCATGTGTAATAAACTTCGCGATGCGGGCAACAACACACCGGTACTTATGCTGACCGCACTTGATAGCCGTGACGATATGCTCAAAGGCTTCCAACACGGCGCCGATGACTACCTGACCAAACCTTTCGACCTGGATATTCTTGAAGCGCGTATGATGGCGCTGATCCGCCGTTACCGTGGCACTGTCGCATCGAGCAAGTTGGAATACGGTGAAGTGTCTATCGACCAAAAAACGCGTAAAGCGTACCGCCAAGATAAACTGCTGGCGCTCAATCCAACCACTTACACCATTCTGGAAATGCTTGTGAAAAGCGCACCAGACGTGGTGACGCGTGAAGAAATCGCCTTCCAGCTATGGCAAGAAAACGAGCCGAATAACGACGTTCTGCGCAGCCACATTTACCAGCTACGTAACCAACTCGATAAGCCATTTGAACAACATGTGCTGATCACCGTGCCGAAAGTTGGCTTTCGCTTGGAGCCAGATGCATGATCAATCGCTTACTTGCTAGCACGCAAAGCACACAAAGTATGACAGGGCGACTCGCTCTGTTTTTCTCTTTGGTGTCGGTCGTGATTGGTATTTTTTGTTTTCTTCTGATTACAGGCGCACTGCTTTGGTCTGAGGATCGTGTCGGTGAACGCCGTATCATGATCGATAAAAAAGAAGCCATCGAGCACTTTCAGTCTCACCCTGAGCAAGGCGTGATTAAACTCGACTTTCTCACTACCGCATACAATGACATCCAGCTCATACCAGAACAGTTCCAACAATACCTGATTGGAAAAAGCCGATTTTTAGACGAAGTGGGTGACGAGCCAAGCTCCAGAATGATCTACATGAGCACGTACACTTACAAAGGCGTTGAACATCCTGTGATTCTGGTTTCCTTGATTGATGAAATCGAGATCACCTCAGAGGAATTCATTCTCGTTGTCGCTATGGTGTTGTCCATTGTCGCCGTGCTGGTGTTTCTGTTTGGTAGCCTGCTGCTGCGTTTATCACAGCGCTTGATTGAACCCGTCAATGCGCTTAAAACTCAACTCGATCACCACCAAGGCGATGCCACGCAGACCTTTAGTGTGCCTGAGGGCTCGGCCAAAGAGTTCCAAACCCTCGCGGATGAGTTGAATGAATATCGCCACAAAATCAACCAAGTCATCAAGCGCGAGCAAGCCTTTGCACGATACGCGAGCCATGAACTGCGTACACCGTTAACCGTGATGAAAGGCTCAAGTAGCTTACTGGCGAGAAGTGCGAACACGGATTTCCAGACCCGCCAAGTGAACCGAATTCAGGATGCAACGCAGCAGATGTCGACCATGGTGGATGCCCTACTCGGCTTAGTGCGTTACGAGCGCAATGCAGACGATTCATCGGTACGTAGCATCACCGAAGAAGAGCTGAAACAAATCATTTTCCAAAGCCAAGCTCAGGCGGATGAGAAAGCACTCAGCTTTGATGTACAGATCGACGGAAACCCAAAAACGCGCGCGACCAATGCTGTGTTGACCATTATTCTTGGCAACCTGATTCGCAACGGCATCGCCGCGACACCATCGGGATCAATTCATATCAGCATGGGGGAAAACACCATCTCGGTACGTGATGAAGGCGAAGGCTTTTCGACCATTCCACATTCTGATGGGCACGGATTGGGTTTGATGATTGTGGATGATTTATGCCAGCGTTATGGCTGGCAATTTAAGATTGGTACACATCCAGAGGGTGGATGTGAGGCAATGATTGATCTTGCGTCAGAGCATCAAGAGACTTGCTCAGAGTAACTTCCTCAGCACTTGATTCAATTAAGAGGTATCTCATTGGCTCAGTATTAAAACGAGCAATTCGATACCTCTTTCTATCGTCTGTCGACCTTTCGCGGTTAAATAAAGTCTTATGCCGCAAGCGCAGCGAGTCGATTGAATGCCTGTGATGCCGATTCCGACGCTTCACACACAGAAAACACATCTTCGATAAAGTACTTCAACGCTCTAGATTCAATGGCTCTGATTGCGGCTTGCTGCTCGTCTGATAAGTAACCGTAAATGCTCGCCGCACCAAAGTCGCCAAAGATCATCTCACCTTGCTCATTCACCAAAGTATTGTGCGCATACAAATCGCCATGGCACACCTTGTTGTCGTGCAGGTGATTAAATACGTCCACCATCTGCTCCACAATAGAATTGACTTGCTCGACTGTCAGTGTAAACCCTTGTGGGAATGTATCTCGGGTGCAGGTTTCCAATGTTGGCGGCAAACCTAAGTTGTAGTAACTGTTTGGGATCAGCTCCATCACCAACGCCAGTTCATCGCCATCATCCACTTGTGCGATGGATTTCACCAAGTTGTTGTGATGCCCTGCTTGCAAGCATGCTTCAAGTTCATCATGTGGGTAACCATCACTAGTCACTTCGCCCTTAAACACTTTTACCGCGACTTCACTCGGGAAGTCGTATTGAACGTCAGTCCAGTTAGCATGAGAAATCACGCCACTCGCACCTTGCCCGAGAACATGGTTAAGTGAGTAACTGTTTGTGGTCACTCTCGGCACACTATTTAGCGACGATGGGTGTTTGCAGAATGGGTTACCTGCAAAAGCAAACCACGCCAACTTAGGCAGCTTCATCAACACATCAGGGAACTGCTCTAGCTGGTTCGCAGAGAGACGAATCAATTCCAAATTAACCAAGTTTTCCATGCTATTTGGCAGTTGCTTGATGCGATTGCCCGCCAGTGCAAGCTTTCTTAGGCGCGGTCTTTCACCCAGACTGTTGGGGAGAACTTCAATCTCGTTATCGGTCAGAATAAGCCAACTTAACTGAGTTGGTAGTGAGGCTTCACTCACCACTTTGATCTTGTTGGTTTTAAAGCCAACCATTTCTAGGTTTGGCAACTTGCCCAAGACTTCTGGTAAGTGCGTGAACTGGTTATTAGAAGCAAAGATGATTTTTAGCTTGGTCAACTGTTCCAGTTCTGGTGGCAAATCTGACAGTGCGTTACCAGATAAATCTAACACTTCAAGCGTTTCTGCAAGCTCTAAAATTTCCATAGGAAACTCAGTTAGCCCTTGCGCCAACTTCAGTTGTTTCGTTCCTACTAATTGTCCTGTTTTTAATTGTTCTAGAGTTTGCAAAACCAAGCCTTCTGATTGAGTTGAAATAAGCGGCGTAGTTTACGTGTCTTAACCTTGAAAGGCGAGGAACGTTAAGAATGTCACAAAGAAAAAACACTCAAAAAAGGACATCAACTGAAACGGGGCGTGAAGAAAGGTTGCCACTTTAACAAGAAGTCGAATCCGGCTACCGCTCAAACACAGACTTTTGATCTGGATTTAATGGCGTTACACTACGCGCCCTTTTGAACGGCAGGTCGCGTGGTTGGACACGTCAGCAGTAGCATGAAACTCTCTGAAAGCCCGATAACTCAACATAACTTTTACGGTCACACCTTTTTTCTTAAACGTGATGACATGCTTCATTCTCACTTTTCGGGCAACAAAGCACGTAAATTTATGGCGCTGATGGAAGCGCAAAATAGCCAAATCAAAACACTCATCAGTTACGGTTCAGCTCAATCCAACGCGATGTATTCCCTTGCCGCTCTGGCGCAAATCAAAGGCTGGAACTTCGAGTTCTACGTTCAACATATTCCGTCTTGGCTTAAAGACTCCCCTATCGGCAACTATCGAGGCGCGCTCGATTTAGGTATGAATATCACGGCGATGCAGGACATCGAGCCCACTTTGCATCCAACCGAGTATATCGAGCAAGTACGTGGGTTGGACGACACAACCTTGGTTGTCCCAGAAGGCGGAAAAGCGACGATTGCCGAAGCCGGGGTAAAACAACTGGCGCGTGAACTGCTTGATTGGACACGCCTTGAAGGCAAAAAACAGTTTGCCGTAGCGTTGCCATCGGGAACCGGAACCACCGCGTTGTACCTGAGTAAACACCTAAAGCCACATGGAATCGAAGTCCTTACCTGTGCTTGTGTCGGTGATGCCGACTATCTGACTGAGCAATTCAATACACTGGAAACTGAAAACCATCCAACCATACTTTCGGTGCGCAATAAACACCATTTTGGCCGTTTATACCAAAGCGACTACGAAACCTGGAATGCCTTGTACGACCATACCAACCTCGAGTTTGACCTGCTTTATGATCCTTACATGTGGCAATGTTTGCAGCCGTGGTTAGCAGAAAACGAGGACAAAACGCTCATCTACATCCATCAAGGCGGGTTGCTTGGCAATGAGTCCATGCTGCCGAGATACCAAAGAGAGTTTGAATAAGCTTGTTAGTACTTCTAGTAAGCCACAGCGCTAGTGAGTGATTAACAGTTATTGGTTATTAAGTTATCGTCAATAATAACCAATAATTAGCGCTTCACGCTTTGCTAAAATAAACCTTAAATATATCTACCCTCCCTTCGCATTAATAATATTTATTGCATCACCTCCTCGCTTTAAAAAACATTATTATCATTAAATACCTTACCCTGCGTGACTTTCGTTCTGACTATAGATTTAGTAAGTAAGCAAAAGGAATTGGTTGTTTTGTCTATAGTGCGTTCTTTTATTTGCCGCTAAGCTATCACCAATTAAATTCAAGAGGCGATATTAATGAAGCGTCCAACATCAACACGTGTGAGGGGAGCTGGCTACGCGCCACTTATCGACCCAGTAACGTCTTCGTCAAGTAACCGCTCGCGCACAAACTACTCATCAACGTCAAAGAACGCGACTCAAGCAAGCTACGGTTCTGTCGTTAGCAACAGTCAATCTCAAGCCGAGGCTGGATTCGAATGTCGAATAAAAATTCATGCTCCCAAAGATGACTTAAATACCCTGCAGTCTGGTGTTTTTTCTTTAGCGAAAACACAAAATGAACCGTTGATAAAACGCTGGAGCAAATTGGAGCAAAATCAACCATCACTCTGCACGGTGTTATCAGCCGAATGTTTCGAAGCCGAAGACAAAACCCTTTTACATGAACTTTTTCAAGACATCGGCCTGAATCAAAAATTTAAAATCACCCCCAAGCCAGTTGGTAGTGAATATATTAATGCTGAGTTCTTACCATTTATTCCAGCGGTAGAAACCAAGGGGTTATTAGGATGGGCAGCGCAAGGTTATTACTATTATTTCCATGATGGGAAGCTAATGTATGAAATGGCGATCCTAGGGAATGATAAATTCTCTTGGCAAGTGACGGCTTCTACGGCCAACGGCATGACAGATGAGCTCATTAGCCCAAAAACGTTTAACATGATACTCGCCCCTGTCGCTATTGAAGGTAAGAAGGCAGCAGCGCAACATATTTTCTATCGTCGCGAAAAACTCACCAATGACGCGCTTGCAGAAATCAACCAAACTTGGCTCGATCAACACGCCACTTTAATCGATATTGCTGCACTTAAAGCTGTGGGGAAGCAGCCTTTGCTGCCACGAACCAAAGCAGCCACTGAATCGGACATTAAACCCGTCCACATAAAAAATCATAAGGTGAGAACAAAAGACGACGGAAAACAAGAATGGTGGACAGACATTGCTCCTCTCTACGGTTTGTCAGCAAAAGCGCTGCTCAAACTCAATCCGACGTTTGAAAGTGATCCTATTTCATTAAAAGTTGGCGATGTACTAACGGTCAACATTACGCAGCCGGCTCAAGCAACGGGCAATTCTGACCAAAGTTGCCCACAGAACGACTTCATCGTCGGACATGCCTATCCGCTTGGGGATATTTGGGGAAAATATTCAAAGCGAGATGTATGGGGAGAGTATTGCGGTGCAAACCAACCATCAACCGTCATCAATATCTTTAACCATTCCAACTTGTCAAAGAATACACCTGTGTTGAATGTACAGAAGGTGGAAAATCGGTTGTTACGTGTGGCCGTTTCTTTTATTGAAGACGACATACAACTGACGCATATAACCAGTGTATCAAAGACTTAACGGTCGCCAGCTGCGCCCGAACAAAGCGCCTACCCAAATGCCAATACGATAAAAATCAGCCTATCGTCGCCTGAATTTAAAAAAGTGAACACGTTTATGTACGGTGAAAATAACCAACCGGCTTCTTCTTCAAGCCAAACAAAAAAAAGAAAAAATGACGCGTCTCACCACTCACAAGAAGGCGCTCCGGCGAAACGATTACGAGACGTTCAAAACTTAGCGAAGTGGAACGAGTTCCAACTCAACTGGCAAAACCACGTTGAAGAAAATGACTTGGCAATCCAAGACAGACCGCCAGAAGCGCTGATTCGTTTTAACTACCGTTATGTCGTTAACGACAACACCGGCGCATTGAAGTACGAGCCAGTCACCGTCGATCAAGTTCTAAATAACTATGATGAGCTAGAGCGCGTTTATTATCGCCGACAAATCAATGATCCAAGCCCAATGCAAACTCGGCAACAAAGCCGCGATTCTGCTTCGGAAAGCATGTCTCAATTTGATATTAAGATCCCACCTCAATCCAACTCAGGTACCGCGTTAATGGTACCTTCTGTCGGAATGCCGGAAGAGTTTAAATCCAAAGAAAAGCTGCAAGAACTATATTGGTACACTGAGGGGATGAGTCGCCCCGTCTATCTGTTCGTCCACCAAAGTGAGCTGAACTTATATCAAGAACAAATGGGGACACTACTTCAAGCCGCTGGCGTAGGTTTGGTTGGGTGGTCATTCGAGTCCGGTACCGTTGGTTTCGGTGCAACAAGAAAAGCTGTCGTGGATTTTTGCAAACTCAACCACCTTAAAAAAATCACCATGATGGACTGCAACGTACTCATGTCTGAAATGGATCTTATCTCAGCCGCAGAAGAGGCAACATCAGAAGTCAAAGACGATACCACGCTGTATATTGCACTTGGCGTCACAAGTGGTGACACCTACGAGAAAGGCGCAAAAGCACCAAACAGCTTGCTCAATGAAGGGGCAGTAAAAGGCCGACCAATCGAACAGTTCACTATGCTCAACCGCAATGTGTTGTTTGACCCTGCATTTATCTCTTCTTCAGAAGATATTGATGTCTCCAACGAAATGAAGTTCTTCAACAGCATTGATCAGCAAAAATCCATTGCGTTAAAAGATCTGAAGCTGCACCAAAAGCTCGATGACGAACTCGAAAGTCAGTATCCAAGAATCAACAAGCTGCGATTAAAGGCAACATCCAACGTTTACAATGACAAGTTTAAAGCGCATCTGACTCAAATATCTGAGAACGAAAAAAACCTCGTCATTCAAGTGAAAACTGGTACAAAACCAAACGTACAAAAGCATAACGTGACGGTTCAGGTGTTCAGTGAATACATCGCCTCAACGTTAGGAAAAGATCCTCTGCGTATTCAGTCTCTCGTTATTGAAAAGATGTTAGTGAAGTACAAAGACATGAGCATGGGGTCTGGCTATCAGTTTGAGCCGGAAGGGTTAGACGAGACGAATGCCGCACTCTATCCATATGAAGAGTCGAGTCATACACATGACGAAGCGTAAGCCATAATAAGACGTATTTCCCTTGGCAGGCCGATAGCGCCAGGGGGAGATGAATACAAACTCATATTGCTCACGTTGTGGTGTTTGTTTCTTTCTGAATTTGTGGATAGTAAGGGGGTTATATTCGTGCTAAAAACGCTTTTCCATGAATAACAAATCCCAGATCTCGCCATCAAAAGAACGCTCTCCTGATTCACGCGACGTCACTTCAAACCCAAGAGATTCATAACAATTCTTGGCTACGGTGTTACGTTCAAAGACCGCCAACGACCAGACTTGAGCATGATACTGAGTTTGAGACAGTTCGATGAGCTGCGTGAGCATGACTTTCGAAAGACCTTTCCCTCGAAAATCATTGGAAACAAAAACACGACAAATTCTAAATTGGGATTGAGACTCTTTAAACAGCTCAACATAGCCAGCCTGCTTCCCGTCACAAACGAGCATAAACGGGAAGACTTCAGGTTTCGCGCAATGGAGGCTAATCTGTTGGTGGTCTAGAGGGAAATTGAAATTTGGCCCACCCCATTGATAGTTCAGTTGCTCTGAATCAATCCAACGGATGAGTGCCTCGTAATCTTCCGTTTCAAATGCTCTCAGTTCCATCTTCATCTCTGCCATTGTTTCACCGTAGCAATTGTCTGCTACTGCTATTGTTTACTATTTGAAGAGTCCTAAGATCTCTTTAAACTCTGGTGCTCGGCAATCTTCTACCATTTCATACAAACACATTTCTACGCCTGTTAGGCCAACGCCATTCGCAGTCAGTTTTGCAAGCGCGAGCGCTTTGTTGGCTGGCGTTCGAGAAGAAACGCAATCCGTCACCAGTTCCACTTTGTAACCCATTTGACGCAGCGACACCGCGGTTTGATACACACAAATGTGCGCTTCGATACCACAAACCAACCAAGTATCGACTTTGGCGTGTTCTACCGCGAGTTTGAATGTCGGTTCTTTGCAACCATCAAAGGTATGCTTTGCAATCGCCAAGTGCTCTTTCGCTAACACTTCACGAATCGGTTCTACCGTCGGGCCTAATCGGTCTGGGTTTTGCTCAAGCCAAACAATAGGGAGCTTGAGAGCCTTTGCGCCCTTGACTAACTTAGTCGTACTTTCAATCAGCGCTTCGCTTTCGTGCATTAGCGTTGCCAACTTACCTTGCACATCGACAACAATCAGACCCGTGGAATTTTTCGATAACATTCTCATCTCCTATGAGCCGCTTGAAGGTGAATATACTCAAGCGTTTGAATAAAGAGAATGTACCAGAACTGCCGCCTATTCTGATGAGCAAATTCGCAAAGTTATTGTCCGCTCACGCTATTGGAATTTTTCCCGAAACAGTTCGATTAACACTTTTACCTTGTTGGGCAAAAACAGATTGGATGGATAAATCAGAGTCAGGTGCTGCTTAGGATGCGTAAACTCTGGCAGCACTTCCACCAGCATGCCGTCTTCCAATGCAGGCTTGGAGTGCACTTGAGGGATAAAGGCGATGCCGTTGCCTGCGATCGCCATAGAACGAAGTAAATTCAAATCGTCGGATTTCAATGCCACATGCAATTCAGAGTCGAGTAAATCCGCGTTGTAACGGTTGGTGAGCAAACGATGGTGCTTTAAATCTTCCATGGTTTTTAATGGTGAATGCGCCTCTAGGTAGGCTTTAGACGCCACAAAATGGCTGCGATAAGGCAATAAGCTGAACTGAACATAGCTGTCGTCCGAGACTTTCGCTACGCTCGGTAAAAGCTGAAGATCAAACGCTTGTCGCTTAAGATCGACACTCTCTTGGTGGTTCTCAATCTCTACCGACATCTCAGGGTAACGGGTCGTATATTCGTTAATGATCGAATTAAACGCCGCCGAGCTCATCAATGCAGAGGGAATCGCAACACGCACTTTACCCGTCAACTCTTGTTGGTATTCATGCATCACATTCAAACCTTGTTGAATGTGCTCTATGGGTTGCCCCACCAGCTCAAACAGACGCTTGCCGTGCTCGGTCAACTCAATGGTTCGCGTGGTTCGAATCAGCAATTGGCAGCCCAACGCTTTCTCTAATTCTTGCAAACGTCGGCTCACTTTAGAGCGTTGTAACTGGTTCGCCTCTGCCGCAGCACTGATACCACCGTGCACGACGGTTTGGCTAAACAGGTGAAGATCATCAAAACTAACGTTCATTGTCCTACTTTTAGGTCATTCATGTGCTTATTGTCATTCTACTTAATTGTGACCAAGTTCTCTATAATCGCCTGTCTAATTTGCTTGCGAGCACCATAAATTCAGGTATCTATTATGACGGCAGATCATAAATTCAAACACTGGATGCGAACACTTATTGTCCTGTTCATTGTACTATTTTTCTACATCATCATTGCGGATCGACACGCGCCAATCACGACCGAAGGGCGAGTCCAAGGTTACGTGGTGCAAGTTGCACCAGAAGTGTCTGGCAAAGTGACCGATGTGCTGATTGCCAACAACCAGTCTGTACGCAAAGGCGATGTGCTGTTCACCATTGATGCTCGTAAATACAAAATCGCCCTTGAACAAGCGCAGCTATCACTGCAATCCGCTTACGAAAAAGAAGCAACACTGTATTCGCAGCGGGAAGCTGCACTGGCAAACATTGCTCGTGCTCAAGCGACTTACAACAACGCGCACAGTGAGTACTCACGTCTACAAAAGTTGTCGAAGCAAAAAGTCATTTCTCAATCCAACTTAGACAGTGCCTACGCACAAAACCAAGTGTCACGAGCTGCGCTCAAAGCAGAACAACAAAACTTGAAAGTGATTGAAGCACAACTTGGGGACAAAAAAGGCCAAAGCACCGCAGTACGCATTGCTCAAAATGGCATTGAGAAAGCTCAACTCGATCTAACTAATACCGCAGTTCTTGCTCCAAGTGACGGCGTAGTAACTAACCTGCAATTGGAAGTCGGTACCATGGCAAACGCCAACATGCCATTGCTTACCTTTGTACCAACCGGATCAATGTGGGTTGCTGCGGATTTTCGTGAGAAATCGGTAGCGGGCGTCGACAACAGTTACCACGCCATGGTTGCGTTTGATGCTAACCCAGGTTCGGTTTATGACTTCGACCTATCTAGCCGAGATTACGGCGTGGCCGCTGCTCAGCAAACCCCAAATGGCGCACTGACCAAAGTCGAAGTGAACAACCGTTGGGTACGTGATGCACAGCGCACTCGCGTGAACCTGACCAGCGAAGAAGCACTGCCTTCCTCTCTGTTCGTTGGTTCTCGTGCCACCATCGTGCTTTACCCAGACAACAGTCCGTTTTGGGCGTTGATGGCACAAGTTCAAATCTACCTTGCTAGCTGGTTCCACTTTATCTACTAGGCGGCTGCGATGAAAACCTTACGTATTTGGTTTGGCTGCTCAATGGGTTTGGCGTTGAGCATGATCTTTGGTTGGTCTTACGGTTTCTTTGCCGTCATGCTGCCACTGTTTGTACTCGGTCGTATGGACCACTTTAGTCTGCCACTCGTCTTGATGGTGTTGTTCTCGGCGGTTTGGACCACGGTTCAAGCCACCTTTATTCTCGAATACTTACAGTTCCACCCCACACTGATGTTCGCGGCGGTGGGCATTATGATGCTGTTTAAATGCATCGCAATGATGAACCCCAAAACCTATCTGTTTGGCTACATGGGGTTATTGGTTGGCTCGATCGTACTGAACTTCGCGAGCTACGATTTCATGGATATCGAGGAGTTCAACGTCAACCTTTGGGTGATCTCGTTCAGCAATATCTTTGTCTGTGCCCTCGCCTATTGGCTATTCCCAGAGCCAGAATCGAAGATCTTACAAACAAAAATGACTACGCCAGTAAAAAGCGATATCGACTACATCAGCCAAGTAGCAATGGGCTGGGTGGTAGCAATGGCGGCGTTTTTGGTGTTCCAAATAGGTGATTTGTACGACTCACTTTCGGCGCAGGCGTCGATCCTCATCATCCTAACGCCAATGACATTGGCAGGCTCAATGGCCATGGCGAAAATCCGCATCATCGGTACAGCGCTGGGTTGTATCGCGGGTATGGCGGTGCAGTTAATCTTGGGCAGTTGGTTTGGTCATGGACTGTTGTTCTGGCTGGCGTTTACCATCGCTATGGGGCCATTCTGTTTGTGGCTAACGAAAGGACAAGTCAAAGCCGCCATTGCTTTCTCGGCGATGTCTGCCCTGTCTGTTCCACTGACCACGTCATTGGTGCCTGAGCAGAAAGACGCGTTCTTCTCCATCTTGTACCGATTCAGTTCGATATTCGTAGCGGTAATGCTTACCGCAATGGTGATGTGGGTAGTACACCACTGGATTCGCGTGATGTTATTGAAGCATCCTGAGATGAAGAATGTGGAATTGAATTAACGGGAAACGGGAAACGAAGTATGCCGCTCACCTTGCTGTGAGCGGCATTTTTATTTAGAACCGGTCACCCTGAACGGCGAGTAACGAAGTGATTTAGGATCTACCCAAAGAGTGCTATTAAGTCCTGAGGTTATCGCCATTTTCCAAGCGAGTTGTTAGCAGATTCCTAGTCTCGTTTAGACTCGCTGGAATGACCCAACTTTGGATACAGACCAAATATAAAAATATCGCGAGCAACGTATCTACCAACGTCCGTCACCCTGAACGACGAGGAACGAGTGATTTAGGATCTACCCAAAGAGTGCTATTAAGTCCTGAGGTTATCGCCATTTTCCAAGCGAGTTGTTAGCAGATTCCTAGTCTCGTCTAGACTCGCTGGAATGACCCTGTCTTGTATACAAACCAAATAGTTGGCTATGTGAGTAACGTATCTCCCAACGCTTGTCATCCTGAAAAACGAGCGACGAGCATGATTCAGGATCTACCCGCAAAGTGCTGTGGAGGTTTGCAAACTACTGTACTTTTCAATGCGTGCTTTTCGCCTTACGATGTGTGATGAGATTACAACCCCTGTGAAACGATAACTCTATTAATTTCAACATTTTTACAAGCTCTTCGCATGATGGCAGAAGCGTCCTTCTCCCTTATTTACTTGTCGCCTCAATCCGACTAAAAATCCATCCATTCACCACAAAACTCAAACTCTGGGCGTAACTATGCTAAAAAAGTTAACTGCAATTTTGGCTGTTTCCGTTGCCACGATTACTCTCTTCACGAGCTCAGTTGATGATGAAAGACTTGTGCTCTGTGCTTTAGGTAGCAATATTGTCCTCTTCAATGACAGCGCCTGCTTAACCTATATCGAGACCTTCAACCTGAGTGAAAGCTATATTGATTCAATCAACTCTGAGCTTGGCATTATGACGATATTGAACTCAGATCATGAGAATAAGTTCAAAGTCGCCAATGTGCTGCTACAACAAGGGGCAGATATCAACAGCATCAACACCCTAGACGGACTTTCTCTTCCACCTTTACACAGTGCCGTTTTATCTGACGATTATGAGTCGTTTCTATACCTCATTGATCATGGAGCAAGCGTTGAAACTCTGAGCTCGCAAACTAGCGAAAGCTTGTATGACTTCACGGACAGGCTGATTAAGCAAAATCCGACACCAGCGAGAGCCAACATGTTGGAATTTCTTAAAAGAATGATTTAGAAAAGCTTGTCATTAATACAGAAAAACCAAGAGCCGAGCTCTTGGTTTTGTTTATCTAGGGGTTGATAACTGAATATTGAGTATCGCTAAATACTCAACCCGCCAACTCCTTACGAATGATCTCTGCGCCTGCGCTGAGTGCATTTAGCTTCGCAGTTGAAACTTCGCGAGATAGAGGCGCCATGCCGCAGTTGGTGCATGGGTAAAGTTTGTCGGCATCGACGTACTTAAGTGCTTCGCGCAGTGTTTCTGCAACCTCTTCTGGTGTTTCAATCTCGTTGGTTGCTACATCAATTGCGCCAACCATCACCTTCTTGCCTCGGATAAGTTCAAGTAGTTCGATAGGTACACGCGAGTTATGACACTCAAGCGAAATAATATCGATGTTGGATTTTCGCAGCTTAGGGAATACCTCTTCGTATTGTCGCCACTCAGTGCCCAATGTTTTCTTCCAATCCGTATTGGCTTTGATGCCGTAGCCATAGCAGATATGTACTGCGGTTTCGCATTTTAGCCCTTCGATAGCACGCTCTAGACAGGCAATGCCCCACTCGTTCACATCATCAAAGAACACATTAAATGCGGGCTCATCAAATTGGATAATGTCTACGCCTGCCGCTTCAAGCTCTTTGGCTTCTTGGTTAAGAATCTTTGCGAATTCCCAAGCCAGCTTTTCACGGCTACCGTAGTGATCATCATACAGCGTATCGATCATCGTCATTGGCCCCGGTAGGGCCCACTTGATCGGTTGTTTGGTTTGCTGACGCAAGAACTTCGCATCTTCGACAAACACAGGTTTGGTTCGGCTTACTGGGCCAACAACCGTCGGTACACTCGCGTCATAGCGATTACGAATGGTCACCGTTTTGCGGTTCTCAAAGTCTACGCCGCTAAGATGTTCGATAAACGTCGTCACAAAGTGTTGGCGAGTTTGTTCACCGTCACTGACAATATCGACCCCTGCCAGTTCTTGCTCTTGCAAAGAGACACGCAGCGCATCGCGTTTGCCATCAATTAGCTCGTCGCCTTGCAGTTTCCACGGAGACCAAAGCGTCTCTGGTTGAGCCAGCCAAGAAGGCTTAGGTAAGCTGCCCGCCGTTGAAGTCGGTAATAGTGTTTTCATCGTCATTCCCTTCTAGATTCTCGTTTTTGATTACGCGTAATTTGCAGACCATTGCTCAAGGATCGCTTGATAAGGTTTGATGAAGTGCTCCTCAGCAAACTTCCCTTGCTCTTTCGCAAGCTGGCTGCGCTCTTCGCGGTCGTAAACGATTTGGGTTAACGAGTGATCGAGATTCTTTAAGTTCGGTTGGTAACACTGGCCGGCTACCGCATTCGCGTTGTAAATCTCTGGGCGATAAATCTTTTGGAACGTCTCCATGGTACTGATGGTGCTGATCAGCTCTAGATTCGAGTAGTCATTCAACAAGTCACCGAAGAAATAAAACGCCAACGGAGCGACACTGTTTGGCGGCATAAAGTAGCGCACCTGTAAGCCCATCTTTTTGAAGTACTGCTCGGTCAATGACGATTCGTTTGGCTGGTATTCAAAACCCAACACTGGATGCTGGTTGTCAGTACGGCGGTAAACCTTGTTGTCCGACACACTCAAGCAAATCACTGGCGGCTTATGGAAATGTTGTTGGTACGATTCCGATTTCACGAACGCTTTAAACAGCTTACCGTGCAACTCACCAAAATCAGCAGGGATGCTAAATTGAGGCTGGTCTTTGTTGTGGTCTAGCAGCAGAACGCTAAAGTCGTAATCGCGCACATAAGAAGAGAAGTTGTTACCGACAATGCCTTCGATACGTTCATTAGTTTTGCGGTCAATAATGTTGGTTTTAAGCACTTCGATAGAAGGGAACGCTTCACCACTGCCTTGAATATCCATATCCACAGAGATGATTTCCAACTCGACGCTGTAACGATCGCCATTCGGGTTATCCCAATGTGCCAAGGCGTTAAAACGATTGTCGATCATGCGCAGTGCATTACGAAGGTTATTTTGGCGGCTGTCACCACGAGCTAGGTTGGCAAAGTTGGTGGTGATTCGCGTGCTGTCTGATGGTTGGTAGTTCTCATCAAAACGGATGCTTTTAATAGCAAAGTTGAAATCGTTATTCATGGTGAGTTGGTATCCTATTTCCTTAGATAAACGCTGACTGATTCCTAACTCTGTTCTTGGGGATGGTTGTGTTTTTTGCTTTTCCCAATCGTCGGTGTATGCAGCGTTTACTTCGAAAATTCAGTTCAAAAACAGCTGTCACAGTGCCTAACACCAGAGCAGTCTGTTTTTTATACTTGCTTCGTTACTTGAATAACATTGGTAATACTTCACGTTGAACATGAAGGAATTTCATGGTTTGAAGAGCGTTATGATAGGAAGCTGAATTCCACAATAATACAGAATCTGACTACAAGACAAGATAGCTCGGTTTGTGTTAATTGAGACATGAAGAACTACATTAGGGAATAAGCTAAGTTCTTAAAATAGAGCATTTTGAATGCTTAATATGTACCTATTACTTTCTTGTGCATTTTGTAACCCCCTGTTTTTAATCGCATCGTACGCCAAAAAAGTCCGGCAGTGCTTAACTGAAAACAACTGCCGGGTTAAAATTTAAAAAGAATAAAAGAACTTTTACCTAAATGTTCATTACATAAATAGAAGCGCCCAGTACCGAACCTACAATAAATGCAAGAACTTTGACAGAATCACTTAAAGTCATGGTGCCCCCTTATTTCATAGCCCAATGTATAGCACTAGCAAGACCGACGCCAAAACCTGTTCCTGCGACAAAATAGCCAACGACAGCAACTGCTGGAGCAATACCGCCATTCACTTCCTTTACTTCATCAAACGTTAGCTCTTTCATAATATCATCTCCTTTATTTCAGCATGTTATAAATGGAAGTATACAAACCAGCACCAAATGCAGCACCACCGCTAAATGCAGCAAGAGCTAAAGCGGGAGCAATACCTCCGCTCACCTTTTGAGTTTCTTGAAAGCTTAATTCCTTCATTGTTAATCTCCTTGTCATACATGGTTACGCCTAAGGCTGAGTCGCAACATTTTAGATACACAAAGCTCAAAGGTAAGACAACCTTCGAACTCAGAAGCATTAAGCTCCTAGAACATGTCACGCATCTTACAAATTACACAAGCGCATACAAATATCCAACATATAAGCAACGCAATGTGATAGAAAGTCACAAAACCATAAGCAGGACAAATAACCAAAGGATTATAGTTTTGATATTAATGTTTTTTTTGTTAACGTCTATTTGCCATAAATAAATTAAAATACAATAATTAAATTTATCAATAATATTATTAGCTCTCACCCCAAATAAATTATCAGTAAGAATATTATTGTTATGTTGAGTGTTCTTCATATAAAAACCAAGTTATTCAAATTGATGAAGAGAGAATTTACAATGTTTCGCAAAGAAGTTATAGATTCACAAAAAAATAGATTACTAGGAGAAATCACTCTTGCACAACCATTTTCTATACATATAACTATTGGTGTTGTTTTTCTGTTTTTTGGAATTCTAGTTGCTTTTCTAACAACCTCTAACTATGCAAGAAAAGAGACTGTCAAAGGTTATTTAGTTCCAAACACTGGTGTAATAAAAATATACCCTAACCGAGTTAGAGTACTAGATTCTCTATACGTTAGTGAGGGAGCAGTCGTAAAAAAAGGTGATGTCATCGCTAAAGTAGTTCTAAAGCGCCCTCAGCTAAATGGAGAAGATTTAAGTGAAAGTGTTATTTCCATTCTAAATAAGCAAAAAGGACTACTAGAGAGAGATTTGCTAGAAACTAACTATCTTATAGAAAAAGAATTAGAAGCTCTTGAACAAAAAGTAAAAGATTTAAACCTATCAATTAGTAGTGCCGAAAGAAAAATACAGTTACTTTCTAAAAAGAAAACCATAAAAACTAGTGAATACGAACGTTTCGAGCGTCTATCTAAGAATAGCTTTGTTTCGAAAATCGATCTACAACGACGAGAACAAGAAATTTTATTAGTTGAAGAAGCGTTAGAAAATGCAAATTCTACAAAAATTTCCTTACAAACTAATCTTAATGAAACCAAACATATAATTAGAAAAAAACCACATGAAAAAAAACTAAAATCAACTCAAATATTGATGAAAACTGCAGAGATCCAACGTCTAATCGATGAAGCGGAAAATAATTATTCTTTCAATATTTTAGCTGTTGATTCAGGAATTATTACAGCCATAGCTTCAAAGGAAGGTGAATTACTAACCCAAACAAGACCCCTATTAAGTGTTATTCCAAAAGATGCGGAGTTAGTAGCTGAGTTATTTTTTCCGACAAGATCATCTGGTTTTGTCAAAAAGAATGATCAAGCTAGGTTAAGGTTTGATGCTTGTCCTTATCAGCGCTTTGGTTTTGTTGAAAGTACAGTGACAATAGTCGATAAATCCTTATTATTCGACGGGGAGGTTAATTCTCCATTTCCATTAAACGAACCTGTATATCGTGTACAGACAAAACTTAAATCTCAGTCAATTAATGCTTATGGGGAAAACTTTCCTTTGAAAGCAGGAATGCTAATCGAGGCGGATATTATCTTAGATAAACGCTCACTTTTTCAGTGGCTGTTTGAACCCATCTATAGTCTGAAAGGAAGAATTTGATAATGTCTGAACCTTTAAAGCTTCTGGAGTTTTCTGGTGCTTATAAAACTCCTGTTATTTTACAGAATGAGATTGCTGAATGTGGTTTAGCATGTTTGGCGATGATATCTAGTTATCATAATCGTAAACTTGATATTGCGTCCTTGAGAAAGATGCATACGACAAGTCTATCAGGGATGAACCTCCAACAAATGATATTGCTGGGAAGTAAGCTAAATTTAGCCAGTCGAGCTTTAAAGTGCCCATTAGAAGATATAAAAAAGTTAACTTTACCTTGTATATTACACTGGGACTTGAATCACTTTGTTGTACTCACAAAAGTAGATAGAAAAGGTATCTACATTAATGACCCAGCTTTGGGGAGAAAAAGATTTACAATTGATGAGTTTAGTGCTCACTATACTGGAATTGCATTAGAACTTACACCGACAAAAAATTTTCAACGAACTGATAATCGAGATAGAATGAAGCTGTCTCAGTTGTGGACAAAAATTGTTGGCTTCAAGTCCAGTTTAATATCGCTCATAGTTATCTCTTTAATATTACAAGTTATAGCTTTAGTTAATCCATATTATATGCAGCTTGTAGTTGATAAGGTTTTATTAAGTCAAGATTTTCCATTGCTGCTTGTCCTAGCTATTGGTTTTAGTTTATTAGTTTTTGTAAAAGTAATTTCAACAGCTGTTAGAAGTTACTTGGTGTTAAGACTTTCAAGTATGTTAAACATGCAAATGGGTGTTAACCTTTTACATCACCTATTGCGTTTACCTATGAATTATTTTGAAAAACGCCATGTTGGTGACGTTGTATCACGTTTTGGGTCTTTGGGTTATATAAGAGAAAGATTAACGACCGGCGTTACAGAGACAATTGTAGATGGCCTTATGTCTATTATTGTACTATTCGTCATGTTAGTTTATTCCTTCAAGCTGACTTCTTTTGTTCTAATTGCAGTTTTTCTTTATATCGTTACTCGTTTTTCTCTTTATTCAACCTTGCGCCGAAATACTGATGAAATGATACAGTCTTCAGCTAAAGAGCAAAGTAATTTTTTGGAAACAGTGAGGGGTATTCAAACTATAAAATTACATACTAGTGAGCATAAGCGCCAAAACTTGTGGCAGAACTACTATGCAGACCTGTTAAACTCCGAGATCAAACTAGGTAAACTTGATATAACTTTTAAAATAGCCAACAATATTATTTTTGGAATAGAAAAAATTATAGTTATATATTTTTCTGCAACACTTGTCATGGAGAACACGTTAACTATTGGTATGGTTTTAGCGTTTATCGCTTATAAAGAGCAGTTTACGGATCACATAATAAAATTAGTTGAGCAAATGATTGATTTCCGCATGATGAGACTCCACTTAGATCGTATTTCTGACATAGCCTTATCCAAAGTTGAAAAAAACCTTGATTCTCAATTTTCGATTAATGACTTAAAGGGTACGTTGACCTTAGAAAAGGTTAGTTTTCGTTATTCCGAAGATCAACCTTGGATTTTTAAGTCTTGTAATTTATCTATACAGTCAGGTGAATCAATAGCCATAGTGGGAGAATCTGGTTGTGGCAAAAGTACATTAGTCAAGTTAATGTTAGGCTTATTAGAACCGACGGAAGGTAGAGTGCTTGTAGATGGTAAAGACATCAAACATATCGGTATGAATGAGTATAGAAAACAAGTTGCTGCAGTAATGCAAAACGATACTCTTTTATCTGGTACTGTATTAGATAATATTACGTTTTTTGACACATTCCCCGACCTAAAAAAGGCACAGGAGTCTGCAATTACAGCATCCATAGATAAAGATATAACCTCAATGCCAATGTCCTATGGTTCTTTTGTCGGAGATATGGGAAATCAATTTTCTGGAGGTCAGATACAACGATTATTACTTGCTAGAGCTTTGTATAAAAAACCTAAAATACTTTTCATGGATGAAGCAACTAGTCACCTGGATGTAAAAAACGAACTAGACATTGGAGATAATATAAAAAAAATGTCAATGACTAGAGTAATAATTGCACATCGTTTAGAGACAATAAAACAAGCTGAACGTGTTGTTTACATTGATAACAACAAACTTGAAGAGGATATAAATCGTTTTGTATTAGACCTTTAATTTCGAATAGGTCCTTAGATAAATTCAAACACTTTTTCCAACTGACAAGTTATTGGTAACAAATATTGAGCCAATTTAACTTGATATTAACAAAGATGAGAACAATATAGTTTTTAAGCTTTATGACTTATTAGACACGTGTGCTAGCGGGCTTATACAGCCTCCTTCCCTTTTCCCACACTTTCAACGATACTCTTGCGCCTTATTGTTCAGTTGGAAAACTTCATGCCTCAAGCTAACTCCGTTGTCGTACTCGACTTTGAAACCACAGGTCTGTCTCCGAATATGGGTGATCGCGCGATTGAAATTGGTGCGGTTAAGATCGTAGATGGTGAGGTGGTCGATAGTTTTCAGCAACTTATGAATCCTGGCTTTCGTGTGAGCTCATTTATTGAGGGCTACACAGGTATAACCAATAACATGCTGCGCACAGCACCAAGTTGCGATGAAGTGATGGCATCGTTCAGTGAATTTATTGCGGGTGAGAATCTTATCGCGCACAACGCGTCGTTCGATAAGCGATTTCTGGATGCAGAGTTAGAGCGAATCGACTGCGGTTATTCTGGCGAGTTCGCGTGTTCTTTATTGGTAGCACGACGCCTGATTCAAGACGCATCGTCACACAAGCTGGGTGAGTTGGTTCGTTATAAGAACATCGAAAACGACGGTGTATTCCACCGCGCGTTAGCCGATGCCCAGGTAACGGCAAAGCTGTGGTTGCTGATGGTGGAAGAGCTTGAGCAATCGGGCATTGCCACGCCAAGCTTTAAGTTTATGCAGACGGTAAGTAAAACAGCGAAAGGAAAAGTGGATCAGCTACTGGCTAAAAGCCGCGCTTAAACCACAAACAAGTAACGCCCAATCATGCGGGCGTTACTTATGCCCTGTGAATTTAGATTCTAGGGTTTACACCGAGATCATATGAGGTCGGATATTGGTTAGCTCTGCGCTTGCTGGCGTTGGCGCTACACCAGAAATCGCCGCCTGCTTTTCAACAAGATCTTGAATAAAGCACTCTGTCCACGCCTCTAACGCTGCGACATTCAGCATCGCCATCGGTTGTTGCGACCATAAAACAGCGCTGTTTTCTTGATGCGATACAACGTGCGCAGGCCAGTATTCACCAAAGATATTGCTCTTCGCCAGCTGCTCCGATATCGGGTTTGCCTCACCAAGTTCTGCATACAGTACCATCCACTCTTCATTCTGATGCGTGAAATGAAGTTGATACTTTTGGTCAATCAACAGGCTATAGATACCATCTTGCGCGGTTGGGTTCTCTAGGCCGTTCTTTTCGAAAAAGTGTTTAACTAGGTGATCGAATGTGGTTGTCATTAGTGGTTAGCCTCCAAGTTGACGATGCTGAATTCTCCCGATAAGCCGAATTTCGGTAAGTCGTAGCCTGATTTGTGCCAGAAATCCTGAACAAACCAGCTGGTGAAGTCTTCCTTGCTTGGGAAAGAAAACTCACCGAAGTTCGGGTCAAAGAAGGTCACTTTTTCCCCATCAACCGCGGCGGCAACGGCGTGCGCATTACTTGGGCCTTCGAGGCCAATCTTCTTCAATAGTGATGTTTTAGGGCCGTTATCAACGATTTTCGCCGCAAGTTCTGCTGCACCATTTCGGCCACGACTTGTTTGCCCATGCACACGTGATAAAGCACCAAGCTCTCGGTAAGGCGATTCAATGTTGTTGCTTCTTAGCCAACCTTCTGTGATCGCTTCTTGGTCATAACCCACCATGCCATCGGTTTGCAGTTGCGCGACAGACTGCATTGTCTCTTTGTTCAGCTTACCTTTGTCGCTTGCCGTTCCTGATTGAAATAGCTGTTCGCCAAGGTTAGAGCCTTCTGCTCGTGCCTTCATCCAATGAGCGCTCAGTGCTTCACAACATCCGCCAGAGGTGTTGGTGTCTTTTAGGATGGCGTTTTTGATGCTGCCCGTTACCTGAGAGACTTGCATGGTCACTTCGCCGTTGTGTTTTGCTGCTGAGTTACGCAATGAAGCGGTTTTAGTGCTGACCAGCGCGTGCAAAATACGGTCGCCCAGCGTTTGTACCGCTGTTTTGAAGTTTTGTAGCTTTGAGCGAGGCTCTGCGCTTTGTTCCGGTGTCGCGCTTTGCAGAGAAAACGAACTGATCGGTGCTGGGTTTGCGGTAGCACCGCTATTCATCTGTTGCAGCATCAAGTTGCGAATGGCATCTGGCGTCATTTGCGTGCTTGCACTCAAACCACCAAGTTGAACTTGGTTTTGTGGTTGGCTGACTGGCGCAGTGATGATTGGTCGACTGATAGGAGAGATATTAGTAATACCTTGCATAACTACCTGCTTTCTTTGTTTGTTTTTGTATGCAGCAAGGTTAACCAAAGCAATGAAGGCGGGCTGTTAGCCATGGTCGTTGTTTTGTTGATTTGATCAGAGTACTTCTTTAAAGAGATTTGGGGCGAGTGTATTTATGAGGCACAGAAATCGTTGAGGTGGCTCTGTTTAAATAGAGGGCAATGATGATTTCCGCAACCATCATTGCCCTCTAAGCGTTATTTCCCTATGCGCTGAGTCTTAGCAAACATAAAGAAGGTTACTCAGGCACTCTATCCGAGATCACCTTGCCATCTTTGATGGTGATGATGCGCTTGGTGCGCTCAGCTAGGGCGTTATCGTGCGTCACGATGATCAAGGTTCTGCCTTCAGCGTGGAGTTGATTGAACAAGGCTTCAATCTCTGCGCCAGATTTCGAATCCAATGCCCCTGTTGGTTCATCCGCTAAGATGATTTGCGGATCGTTGACTAGGGCTCTTGCAATCGCCACTCTCTGCTTTTGACCGCCAGAAAGCTGATTTGGTTTGTGGTCGAGACGATCCCCTAACCCGACTTGATCTAGCAATTTAGCGGCACGCTGGCGACGTTCTTTGGCTTTGATGCCAGAGTAAACCAACGGCAGAGCCACGTTATCCAACGCTGTGGCGTATTCCAGCAAGTTAAAGCTTTGGAAGACAAAACCTATCTTTTGGTTACGAATACCGGCTAGCTCGTTCGGGCTTAAACTTGCGACGTTTTGACCACCCAATTGGTATTGGCCATCGGTTGGTTTATCTAAACAGCCAAGCATGTTCATCAAAGTCGATTTACCCGAACCAGATGGGCCAAGAATCGACAGAAACTCCCCTTGGTTTATGGTTAAGTCGACGCCATCTAGAGCGCGCACTTCGGCCTCTCCGCTTGCGTAGTATTTGCAAATGTTAGTCAGCTCAACCAATGGGGCGTTTGACATTTTCTCTCCAGAATTCTTTTTATTATTCACTTTGCAGCGCCTCCAACGGGCTCACTTTTGCTGCTCGGTTAGCAGGTAACCAAGCAGATGCAACGCCAATAAACACCAAGGTGCTAATCACAATTGCAACGACTATCCAAGAGAGCTCAGGAACGGGTCTGCCAAGGCGTTCATAAAACATGTTGCCTTCTAAATTAATCGCACTAGTTGCGCTAACAAGCGCGTAAGTCACGCCTAATCCCAATGCGCCACCTAACATCATGGTCATCAGCGATTGCACCAAATAGTGCAGACGAATCGCGGTTGGCGTAGCACCAACGGCCATGCGCACGCCGATGTCTCTGGTTGAACGCTTCACGGTTGCGTACATCACATTCGCAATCCCGACGCCCGCCACGGCAAGCGTGACAAAGCCAATGATGCCAAGAAAACTTTGTAGACCAACTAAGAACTGTTGCATGCTTTTCTGTTTAAGGAACATGTCTTCCACTTGGACGACTTGCTCGTCACTCACACTGGCACCATGTTTACGAGCAATCACCTGACGAATGGTCTCTGCGAGTTTTTCACGATCTGCATTAGCATTCGGCTCTACGTTGATACCGCCAATATCACCATTAGTATGAAAGCGTTGCCACGTGGCTAACGGCACAAAACTGGCGTAGTTAATTTGATCACCCTGTTCGATTTCAGCACTGTTTTTCTTCAACACGCCAATTACAGTAAACTCTTCACTGCCAATCTTGACCTTTTTACCCACTGGATCGGCTTGTAACGTCACAGGAGCAAACCAGCTGAAGTCTTCATTAGGATTAAACAGATCCGCGGCAAGTGAATAACCCAATACAACCACCTTACGCATCTGCTTTTGGTCGAGCGGATTGAGCCAACGACCGCCATCCATTGGGATCAGATTGGTCATGGACGCAAAATCCGTCGTGACCGCTAAGGGTTCTTGCCATGAACCTCTATCGTCCACGGTGATACGCTCATCCCATACTGCGGTTGGCGCAACGCTTTTCACCTCTGGTAGGGCTTTAACGACATCGGTATCGTCGGCTTTTAAGGTTAGAAACTTACCTTGGTGGAACACACCATAATCGACAGTCGCCATACCTCCGGTTAAGTAAATCAGATTACCGTTGCCATTTTGCGCGGTTCTCAATACGCCCTGACGAATGCCCTCGCCCACGGCAAGCATTGCAGCGATACACAAGGTCGCCCATGCCACAGCAAGAATGGTTAAACCCAAACGCAGCTTTTCTGCTGCCATTTCTTGAAAGATTTGTCTCATCGGTAGCAACATGATTACGCCCTCGCACTTAATGCAATTACGGGGGTGAGACGCGATGCTCGCCTCGCCGGAAAGTAAGACGCCAGCAATGCCAGAACCAACGTAACTAACAGTGACCAAGCGATAGAGTCTGGCGTGATAACCGGAAAACCTAACCACTCCGGTAAGGTAATGGAGCCAAGCAATGCGACCACTAAATAAGCAACCATTAAACCGAGAGCTGTACCGACCGCCACCAAAATGAGTCCTTCAAGGATGAACTGGTTGAGTATGGATTTTTGCGTTGCACCAATCGCCAAGCGCACGCCGATTTCTCGCGTTCGTTCTGTCACAGAGAGGAACATAATATTCGCGACACCAAGAGCGCCAACGGCCATGGTCATCGCACCGCTTGCCCCAAGGAAGATTTGAATGCCACGAAAAATACCCGTGATCACCGCTGCGCCCTCGCTGAAGTCTGGCAAGTTAATCGCTTCTTTGTCGGTCGGGTCGAAGTGCAATTGCTTGGCATAGAAGTTAACAATGGCTTGTCGGAATGCGTTGCCATCCAAACCGTCGACAGGCTTGAGTAGCAGCATCCACGGTTTGGCATCCCACAAATCAAGGTAGGTAGTTTGAGGGATGAAGACTTTACGGCTATCACCAAATGAAATGCCCGCATCTTCGTCTTTCATAATGCCGATCACCAAAAAGGGCACGCCGTTAACTTTGGCCATTTGACCAATACTGATTTCACCCATTTTGGCAATTTGGTCGCCCAAAATCGCTACGCGAGTGTGATTGGCAATATCACTGGGTGACAGATTACGCGAACCTGACTCCAACTTGCGTTGAATCAATGAGAAATAGTACGGGTCTATGCCGCTAACAAAACTCGTGAGTTTTTGGCCTTTTTCATTGGTGATGTTTGCATCCCACTTGGCATAAACACTGGATGCAGATTTTACAAAGCCAGATTGTTTGATTATATCGACTTTATCCTGCGGGATCTGAATCTGACGTCGTAAAGGTAATCCGTGCCAAGGTTTGCTGGTGCTCGATGGAAACGCAACTTGCACATTATTGACCATAAACGACAACTGCTGAGTTTGATGGCGATAAAAGCCCTCTCCCAGCGCAATCAAAACCACCACAGATATTACGCCCCACGCAATGGCAATGATGGCGAGCATGCTTTTCATGCGATGTGCCATCAGCGTTTGCCATGTTTGCTGCAATAAGGTTTGCTGCAATAAACTGGTCATGAATTAAACGCTCGAGAGATCAGAGCCATGGTGTCGTCATCTAACTTACCTGCAGTTTGCAACAAGCCGATACGCTGACGCCAATAGTTGTACAAGTTGGTTTGTAGGCTGTTTTTCGCCTCAAACAAGCTGTTGTGTGCACTAATCACTTCTGATACTTCGAGCAAACCCGCATCATAAAGCTTCTCTTTGCTGCGCAGTACTTTCTCACGAGAAGTAACCAATTCGTCCGCCATCAAAACTTGGTTCCAGTTGATGTCGACTTGAGTGAACTGCTGGATCACGCGCTTTTGAATATCGATTTCCACTCGACGTAGATCTTGCTTTGCACTTAGGGTATTGAGTGACGCCTCATCGACTCTGGCTCGTGTTGCGCCGTTCAAATCAATGGGCACACTCAGTGTAATGCCTGCATTGAACTCGCCGTCTTTACGTCGGTCATCATCGTTGTAGCCAACGTTCCCTTTTAACGTCGGGTAATACCCACCTTGTGCAGAATCTTTGGCAAACTCGCTGGCTTTCACGTTTTGCGCGGCCACTAAAAGTTCTGGACTACTGTCCTTCGCGAGCTTTAACCATTGCTCTTGAGAGTCAACCAGCAAGGGCGGTTGAACAAGCGAATCAGTACGAATTTGATCGACGTTTTGCGGGATTTGATTGATCAACGCAGCCAGTTCAGCTCGCTTCACTTCTAAGTCAGAACGCGCATTCAAGATACCGGCTCTGTCCGCAACTTGTGTTGCTCGAATCTCTTCGACATCCACCGATTTCACTTTACCCGCGAGGTAACGCTTCTCGATGATCTTCAGCAGTTTGTTGCCTTCTTCCAACTTGGATTGCGCCAGTTGCAAATCACCTTGTGCACTCGCAACATCCAAATACGATGAAAGCAATCTTTGTGCTAATTCATTATGTGATTGAGCCAGTTCAAGCTGAGCTTTGATGTAGTTGGCATTCGCTTGGTCTAGATCCGACCACAAGCTGCTGTCCCAAATGGTTTGAGAAAGCGATGCCCCATAACTATTGGTATTGTCGGCAGATTCGCTCCAATTCGCTGATGCTGTCGCACTCAAACCGGGTAAGAGTGAACTACGGCTTGCATCGACACCCACTTCACCAAGTTGAACACCAATTTTGGCTTTCTCGTAATTTGGATCACTTTGCTTTGCCTGTTGCCACGCTTGTTCAATCGAAATTGCATAGCTTGGTAAGCTGAGTGTTGCCGCTAAGATCGCAACACCAATTTTAGATAAGTGCAGCTTAGCCATGTGCGGCTCCCATCATCATGCTGTTATCGATGATCTCTTCATCTAGCTCAACACCATCTAACACTTCTACATTGATGCCGTCCGACAAGCCTAGCTTCACTTCCTGTTTGTGGAAGCCTTGCTCTGAACTATCAGGGATCAATACGTTTGGCGTATCGCCATCAAATTGCAGCGCTCGTTCTGGCAAGGTTAATACGTTCTCAGATTTCTTCAGTGTGATTTGTGCCGTTGATGAAAAGCCCGAACGCAGCAATACTTCTTTCGGGATCTTCAGCTCACCCACTTCGACCTCAAATCCGTTATCGAAGCTTTTTGCAGAGGCATTGCCTTCAGGCGAATTTAGGTTTTCTGATTGAATCGCCACTTTGGTTAGCACACCAGAGATTTCCACATCCGGATACGGCGCCACGGTTAGTAGAACTGGCATACCCGGAGAAAGCTGCGCGGCATCATGCTCGCTCACGCTACCTTTGAAGATCAAACTGTTCATGTCCGCCAGAGACATCATTTCTGTCGCGGCCTGGCTAGATTCAGTTGATATGATTGGCTCACCGACTTCGACTTTACGGTTTAATACTGTGCCATCAATTGGTGCATAAATGGTTGAGGTTAAACGAGCGTCACCAATAGAAGCTTCACCGCTGCGAATTAATTCGAGGTTCTGGCGTTTTTGCAGTACGTTCGCTTGAGCCGATTTCACGGTTGAACGCGCACTAACGTATTCATCGTAATTCTTTGGAATGATGTCTTGCTTCACCAAGCTTTCTAGGTTGGCGAGCTTTTGTTTGGCTGATTCGAGGTCCGCTTCACTGCGCATTAAGTCTGTTGAAGCATCAGTAAGCGCTTGAGGCGTCGGGTTCGGACGAACCTTAATCAATGGTTGGCCTTGCTTGACCTTTTCACCGACCTGAACGTACATCTCGCCCACGATACCATCGATTTGTGACTTAATAGATACTGAGTGTGCAGGGACAATATTGCCGACTGCCACCGCTTGTTTCTCAATGGTTCCCTTTTCCACTGCCAACGTCGGAAACGCCTCTGGTTGAGCCGAAGATTGCAGATAGAAATACGCACCGCCGCCAAGTAATGCAACGCTCACAGCAGCGACAAGCCAAGTTTTTGCCATTATTGATTCCAATTATTGTTTTGTAGTCTTGTGACCATCTGGTGAACATAAAGTTCTAAGGATACCGTGGTTTGAAACCGCTAAAACTGTCATATTTGGTAAGGTTTTGTCAGGGTGCTTTGACAATAGGCAAGATGAATAGCTGAGATTGGAATTTGGCTCGCTCACAATCATAAACGTTAACAGGGGCGATGATTAAACCCCAACACAACGACCCGTTGGCAAATGCTCCAGACGATCACCAAGCACTTCTTTCAGTAAATGATACGCCTTCATGCCCGTGCAATGGCCCGTGTAAAACTTCTCAACAGGGTATCTAGATAGCGCTACCCCTAATGCTTTGATGTCGTCTTTAGTGCCGCCAATGCTATTAAATACGGGTAAGCCGACAAGATGAAAACCACCCACTACCGCTTTGATCCTGTCGTTCGGAAACAGCTCAACGGCCGTTTGAATCATGTTCAATACTCCGCTGTGCGCACATCCCGTGAACACAACCAAGCCATCTTCTTCCTTGATCACCAAAAGTAACTCGTGTTCAAAAGCATCTTGCTCATAACCGCCGTCTTTCGATTGGGTATAGAGGTACTGATTTCCTTTGGGTTGTGGGTACTTGTCGCTGATCTTGGTAATCACATGAACATTTGGAGCAACTTGCGTCGTTTCGCTGACCTGCACTATGCGGTCATTTGTTGTGTCTAACAAAGCTTTGTCCATACCAACATCACTCTTGAAACCAAAAGCTCGAAAGTAGTAATCCTGATCTCCACACGACTTTAAGTAGACTTTGGCTACATCGTTTTGCTCTAGAAAATGAGATGTGCCGTTGCAATGGTCATGATGCCGGTGAGAAATAACGGCGAGGTCCACTTCTTGAATATCAATATTTAGTAAAGGCGCGTTGTCGCAAAACGTTCGCCCACTGCCCATATCAAACAACAGTTTGGTTCCTTCAGTGTCGATATGCAGCGATAAACCGCGCTCGACACAGAGATCGGTTCTGTGCTCAAGACGAGAATTATCAACGAGAGTGGTAACGATCATGGTGTCTCCTAATGACGTTGAACCGCTTTAGTGGATGAGACAATAACGAGGTTTGATGCTTGTAGAAAAAAGTAATGGTAATTGTGTGATTAGACAGAGGTTTACAGTATCCGTTTCTATCATGCTTGATTTTTCCACTTCATCAGTCAAAGGCCCTTATGCAGAACCATTGATGTGGGGTCACCCAGACGAGCAGGTTCAATAACGCCTAAATAACAAAAGCCCAAAACACGAGTTTTGGGCTTAGATGAATAAGATTCTACTGGTCACATTGTGCAAAGGTTCTTTGCTGGTCAGATAGGTTTTTAGCGGCTTCTTTCGCTAACAAAATTTGTTCTTTGGTGGCTTTGAATTCAGAGCCTGTTCCCGGCCAGTAGTACCCTTGCTCATCATGACAGAGAGTGATGATTATTGGATCAATTCCAATTTTAGGGGGATCTCCAACCTCTGTGTACATATCGAAAGTGATGTTGGAAGTAATACGGCCTCGAATTCCATCCAGTACCTTAGCTTGAACCTTATAGTAGTTATCTCCACCGTCTTGCTCCGGTCCCTCAAAACCAGTTAGTACCACAACAGCCGAGTATGGAGTCTCTTCAACAGCAGTTTGAAGCCTCTCATTTGCTACTGCTTCAGATCCAATGAGAGTCATTAAGCATATTAGCCATTTCATGCTTTCAACTCTTTTAGCTGCATATCCAAACAATCCTGAAGTTCGTCGCTAAGGACAGGAAACACCGCATACTCTTTCAACACACCTTGTTTCTTAAATCCACATTTTTCGAGCACGCGAATACTGGCTTGATGGTCGATATGAGGCGCTGTATGAATCTGCTCGACTCCGATACTTTTCAGATACTCAATCCCGAGCTTACACGCCTGAGTCGCATACCCTTTACCTTGATAATTTCTAGAGATCCCAAAGTGAATTTCGCTATGACTGTTTTCAGGGATTAAGACTAAGCAACCAATGGGAACTTGAGTTGCGCTTTCTTCAATTGCGAGTACCAAGAAATTAGGGTGAGCCAACTCGTACTGAGATCGCCATCGATCGCTTGTAACGTTTCGTTTGAGCTTTGGTGTACTTGTCGATTGAGATACAAACACGCTTGTTCATCACCAAGATAATTTTCAAACAAAGGAGCGGCATCTGTTTCTTCAAGGTACCTAATTGCCACATCTTGCGCTTCAACCCTCATTCACTTCCCTCTCGAACAAGTTTCTTTGGGTGTTAAAGGTTGGCCACTAAAAGTCGAACGCAAATCCAGCTCCATACGCACTTTCGTCGAAGTTGTAATTAGAGATTGTTAGGCCGTAACCTGTTTCTGCTTTCATGTAACCTCTTAGCCCTTGATAAACGGGGAAGTTCCAAGATGCGCGATAGAAACCCTTTTCCCAATCTTTTGTAAACACGTTGGATACCGTGAACTTTAGTTTGTGATCATTTTCAGAAATCCAAGCTGCTTCTAGCTCGCCATAACCAAGAAAATCAACGATATCCGGGTTGTAATGGTTACTACCAACATCAAGCCACGTCTTAAAACGGACAAAGCCAGAGTCAAAGCGCCACTTGTTATCTAGGTATACGCGATTCCAACTGACTTCATCATTTCCACCCGCACCATTGGATTGATGCTCAAAACCAAGCGAAATGCGCCAAGGGTTTAAGTTCCAACGATAGAAGACGGCAGGATTATATTGGTCATCCCTAAAGTAAGCAGAATCATCGTATGCCTCCCAGTTAGAACGCTGGGTGTAAGAGACAAAAAGCCCATCATCACCAAAAACCAGTAACTTGTATTTCATGCTGATTTGGAACTGAACCATGACATCTTTCGCATCATGACCGTTAGGATTAAGCGGAGCGAAGCGCTCTTGATTTACCTTTGATTCCGTATAGAAAGGCAATAAATAGTTGTCTTCGTGAGCAGAGAAACGTCTCTCCTCTGCATAGACCTCTGTTACAAATATCGATGTAAAATCAGCAAGTACGCATACTTCTTTACGGTTAAGCATCATCGTCCTTTTTATCTGTAAATCCATGAATTCAATATAGAAGGTAATTGGCAACTTATCTGTTGAATCAACCTATCTTCTCTTGATAAACATCAGGTTGCCATATCTGCATAAAGTTCTCGACAGGCTCAATAGGCTTAAAGCCGCACTGTTCATAAAGGCCGTGTGCATCGCGCGTCGCAAGAATCATTCTACGTAGACCTTGAAGATCTGGGTAGGACACAATTTCAGAAACTAACCACTTACTAATGCCACTGCCGCGGTAATCAGGGAGTACGAAAACATCGGCGAGATAAGCGAAGGTGGCTTTGTCAGTAATAAGGCGAGCAAACGCGATTTGCTGATTCGACTCGGTAAACACACCAAAGCAAAAGGAGTTTCGTATCGCTTTATCTAGCGTGTCCCTTGGCACTCCTTTCGCCCAATAGCTCTGTGAAATGAACTGATGGATGCAATCCAAATCCATCTCTTCGAAGGCTGTGCTAATACGATATCCTTGCATGTTGCTCTCCGTGACAGTTAATTAACTTGGCTTTTTTAGCTCCAAGAGCAGGTAACGACATACATAGCCAGCACCTGATGTGTAACCAACGAGGTTTTCTAGTGATACGACTTCAAGCCCTGCGTTTTGGCTGAATTCACGGACTTCACTCTCGGTGTAAGCGGTATGTACAACCGCGCCACTGTAGGTATTTCTTGGCAGGTCTTTTCCATCTGGGTCGTGACATTGGAAACTGATAAAACAGCGCCCGTCAGCATTGAGCTTGTTAGCAATGCATTGAAGTAACGACTGGGGTTTGGCAAGAAACTCCGTGAAACCAAGCGCGGTTATGATGTCGAAGGTTTGATTGAAAATTGGAGAGAAAGGTTGGTCGAGGTTATGAACACTGACGCTTTGATAGAGGTTTGTTTCGCGTGCTTTATCGACCATTTTGGATGAGATATCCAAGCCATGCAGAGTAACTTCTGGGTAATGAGTTTTGATAACTTCCCCGATGCTGCCTGTGGCACAAGCCAAATCAAGAGCAGAAGCTTGTTGGAGATTAAGCGTTTTTAGCTTCCCATCTATCCAACGCGGACCAACATATTGGCTGTCTTCGATTAATTTCTGATACCGCTCAGATACTTCATCATACATTGTGGCAACGTCCATGATTCCTCCTTGATCGTTGAACGCTGCAAATGTAGCACGCCATACTAACCTACACACTTATGTCATTGTAAAAGCGTGAAAAAGGTCGACGTGCTACACATTAGTTTATGCCATCCAGACCCTTGCCAGAATGCCAATTGGCGTTGTGACTCCTGTGGTGATTGAGCTCACCTCTCCATCTTTTAATACATAGATAGTGGGCGTCACACTGATGCTCCATTCTTGCATAATGCTACTTTTCGGATCGTTGATGTTGTTGAACTGGTAACCTTTCGCCTGCATGAATTGGTCTACCCGTTCTTGCGGACCTGACGCACCTGACACAGTGACGACTTCATAGTAATCACTCAGCCAACTCACGCTTGGGCTAACAAACTTACATGCCGGACACCAGGTTGCCCAAAAGTAGACCACAACGGGCTCTTCATGACTTTTGGCGATCACGTCCATATATTCACCATCAGCCATGACTACGCTTAGCGGCGGCGCTTGCTCTTTAGGAATGTCTTTGGTGCGATACCAATCCATGGCGACCGAAATCACGGTCACCATAAGCACCATTTGCAACGCTTGACTAAGCCAGTATTTCAGCGATTTGCGCTTTTTTACTGTGTTCACTTAATCGTGCCTCCACTTGCTTGTTCGATTGCTTTCACCACAACATCGTCAGTCAGTATCACAGGCAAAGGAATACCCTCTGGCGCTGCTGGTCCATATACGATGTTAAATGGCACACCAAAGCGACCGTGTGCACGTAGGAAGTCGGTCACTGAGCCGTTCGGATGTGTCCAATCGCCTTTCAGTGTCGCCACGTTCGGACTTTGCAACAGTGAATAAACCGGATCTTGCCAGATCACACCAATCTTGTTGGCTTTACAGGTCACACACCAATCTGCCGTCACATCGACAAATACCACACGACCATTTTTCACGTGCTCAGTGATGGCTTCGTTAGAGAGTTTTTCCCAAGCCAAATCTTCTGGCAATGGCGTAGCCCAATGATTTGCAGTCACACTGCCTAACACCAAACCACCAGCGATCAGAATCAAAGAGGCGCTTCCTGAGATAGCTAAGGCTTTGTTGCCATAAATATGCTTCACACGTGCCATGATCGCGATAAACGCTACCAAGCCAATCAAGATAACCCAGAAGATTGGTAAGTGGTTTGCCATCAATGACAACAACCAAACGCTAGTTGCCAGCATCATGATGCCAAAGACGATTTTTACGACATTCATCCACTGACCCGGTTTTGGCAGTTTTAAGGCAATACCTAGGAAGATCGCCACTAAAATCCATGGCAGCGCCATACCAATCGCAAGTGCGGTAAAGACTGCGAATAACGTGATGACATCAGCACCCAATGCGAAAGCCACCGCTGTGCCAAGGAAAGGTGCAGAGCAAGGCGTAGCTAGTAGTGTCGCAAACATGCCTTGAACGTAATGCCCCACTAACGAGTTATCGCCTTTTGACGCCAACCAAGTATTGGTACCTGAAGAAAGACGAATCTCAAACAAGCCCAACATATTGGCACCAAACAGTGCAGTAACTAAAACCATCACACCAAGGAACCAATGGCTTTGGAATTGAACGCCCCAGCCGATAGCGCTGCCTGTAAGCTTAAGCACCAAGATAAAGCCAGCTAAGATCCAGAACGAAGTCAAAATACCTAATGAAGACGCGATGAATTGTGTCCGAATTTGGCGGCGTTCTACCCCCTGCGCGGCAACAATACTACTTAGCTTCATGCCTAGAACCGGTAACACACAAGGCATGATGTTGAGAATCAAGCCACCGAGCAACGCAAATAGGAAGATGCTCACCAGTGATGTACTTGGCAACGTCTCTGTGATCAATCCTGTTTTAACAGGTGCCACTTCTTCTGCTAGCAAGTTGCTATCTTTAATTGAAACGAAAACCGATTGGTTATCCAGTTCCACATCACCTAGCCACGTGTTTACTTTGTAGTTTGCTATCAGGGTATTGCCTTCTTGGTGCAGCCCAAGCAGTTTGAAACTGTAATCGCTGGTGTTTTCATCAACACCATCAACCAGCACCTCTGGTTTTTGCCAACCTTGTGAATTGGTCAGTTTGATTTGTAGTTTAGATTGGTTTGCATCCCAGTTTGCTTCTGTCACGTCAATAAATGGCGAAGCTTGAGGCACACTGCTCACCGCTTGCGCATAGCTGAACATCACACCTTCATCGACTTGTAAGTCAGAAGGCATGAAGGACAATTGAATATGGTAATCCGTCAGGACACAAATCGTTGTGCACGAAGAAAGCGTCAATGTCGCATCAATCGTCACAGGTTTAGTCATATCTTCAACGTGCAAGGTCATCGGGAAAAGCGTGTCGCCTTTGTAACCCAGCGTTTCAATACCAAGCAGTTCATATTTCTGCGGATATGGCCACTGCCAATCCACCTTAGTTAGGTTTTGTGATTTTTCCCAATCAATGGATGGCGCAACACCGCCCTCGCCCGGCGAACGCCAGTAGGTTTTCCAGTCGCCGCTCAATTTGACATCGAGATATCCCGTCAGCGTTTTTGCTTTAGGATCGTGTTGGCCAGTAAGGACAAAGCGCGTTTGCACAGGTGGATGCTGCGGGTTGGTCAGCCATCCCGTGTCTGTCGTTTGTGCTTGGGCAATTAGCGAGAATAAGCTCAGTGCCAGCGTCATGATAAGCATCAACGCGGCTTGAGTCGTTTTTTTCATGTGGTTCATAGTTATTCCTAGTTAAAAACAAGTGTAGAGAAAAACTGACGATACGAAACTCGTCAGAAATCACTTGTCATTCGCGGAATACACACAGGGTGAGATGGACTCGATACTTTTGGACTATCGGTTCGGTCCATTGTCTTTTGCTAGCGAACGCACAACAGCGCCACACGACAAGCGCGAAAATGCCAACAAATAATACAACGACCAAGGTTTCCAGTTGTTGCTGAGCAAATTGAATCAGCTTTTCAGACAATTCACATTTACTCGTGTCATGCCCTTTTTCTGCTTTTACGGTTTTAACTTCATCGCCAATGAGCACAGAGGCAGAGCTAGAGTCATATTGCATAGCACAACTGAACATCAAGCCAGAATTTTTCATCAAGCACACAACAATCACCCAGCCGATTAGTGCTAGGAACCATTTGCCCTGTTGTCGGGACGCGGCAGATTGTAGAGTGGATGATTGCATTCTAACTTCGATAAATGTGGAAACGCGGGAAATCATACGCAAGTTAATATAAACCTCAAGTAGTATGATTTTTTGAACAGCGCGTTTTCGTAACTAACTGTGATAGTCTTATGACTACCGTTTCTGTAAATAATTCAACATGCTCAATAAAGTTAATCTTGCTGATATTCGCTCCTTCGTTTTGATCGCTCAACTGGGTAACTTCACCAAAGCGGCAGAAGCGCTTTCCGTCTCTCGGTCTCATGTGTCTCGCCAAATCAGTGGACTTGAAGCACAAATGGGTGTGACCTTACTGACTCGCACCACGAGAACATTACGCCTCACTCACGCTGGCGAGCATTTCTATCAAGAGTGCGAAAAAGCGCTGCACGACATCGACCAAGCGTTAATCGCTGCTGTTGACGATACTCAAGAAGTGCGCGGCTTGATTCGCGTAAACTGCGTGGGTGGTTATATCGGTGAGGACATCATTGCCAAATACGTCAATGAGTTCATGTTGGAATATCCGAACATCACCGTAGATTTGGATTTCTCTTCACCACGTATTGATTTGATTGAAGACCAATTCGATGTCGCGATTCGCATGGGCGAGTTGGAAGACGCAGGATTCGTCGCACGCAAATTGATGATGATCGATATGGTTACGCTTGCAAGTCCGAACTATCTCAAAACGTACGGCGAACCTGTCACGCCAAAAGAACTGGCGAAGCATCGTACTCTGACAGGCTCAGTCACTCGCTGGAGTTACCGTAACGTGGCTAACCCACAAGAGCACAGCGATGTCATCGTGAAAGGTAATCTACGCTGTAAAAACGGACGTGCACTGGTAATGGGCGCGCTATTCGATAACGGCATCATCCGTGTACCTCTCAGTTATTGTGATGACGAGGTCGAACAAGGCAAACTGGTTAAAGTAATGCCAGAATGGGAAATTCCGTCGGTGCCGCTATCAGCGATTTACCACCGTGATCGCTACCAACCTAAGCGCCTGCGCACCTTCATCGATTTCGTCAAAACCAAATTTTCACAAGACTTTGATGTTTAAGTTTGGCGCATAAAAAAGTGCGTAAGAACCGAAGCTCTTACGCACATTTTTCAAGCTGGATTGAAGGCTAAGATAACTTTTCTAAATAGCTCTCTATATCGACATCATCGATAAGCTCATCCGGTAAATAGCGCTTGGCGTAACTTAGGTAAGTGCCACTGGTTAACAGCAGCTTAAATACGTCTTTATCAATGTGACCACCGAGTGCCATTTTCGACATAATGCTGATTGCCTCACTCAAGGATTTGGCTTTCTTGTAAGGTCGATCGGCCGCGGTTAACGCTTCAAAGATGTCAGCAACCGCAAGAATACGCTCCGGAATCGACAGGTCTTCGCCCATCAATCCACGCGGATAACCAAACCCTTCCATCGCCTCGTGGTGAGTCGTAGCATAACGAGGTACACGTTCTAACTCTGGCGGGAATGGGATGCTCTCTAGCATCTTAATGCCGCTGATCATGTGCTCATTAATTTTAAAGCGCTCTTCTGCTGATAACGTACCGCGCTGCACCGCCAAGTTATAAAGTTCACCATGGTTGTAAAGCTTCTCTGGCACCGTCATATTAATGCCAAACTCAGGGTCAAGATCAAACGGCTGCTCACGCTCAATCACATGCTCAGGACGGTCAGAAAGCAGCTTCTCCGTTGCTGGCGTTGGTTGTGGTTCATAGCGTGTTTCTTCTAATGGCGATAAGCCAAGCCCGCAATCGAAGTAACGCGTCCACTCTTTCTCAGCCAACTTGTGTAAACGTTCGATGCCTTGATCCGACATAAACTCCGCCCCCACGTTCGCACTGGCGACAAATTCGAACTCTTCTTTCAGCGCAGAAAATTCTTGTTCAAGTGCTTGCTCAGGTTGTTCATCGACGCCCATAGCTTTTAGTTTTTTGAGTAGATATTGAATCTGCGCATCTCGCCATAGCACCTCAAAGCGCATGCGAACTTCGTGAATTCGATTGTAGTTGGTTTCTAGCTTACTGCCTTTATCGACCACGTATTCCGGCGTGGCGATCTTACCGCAATCATGAAGCCAAGCGGCAATACGGAATTCACGGCGCTCCTCGTCATTGGCAAACTCAAAAGCTCCAAACGCACCTTGGTCAGATTTCTCTGCTTCTTCCGCAAGCATCAACGCAATCTCCGGCACACGGTTACAGTGACCTGCCGTATAATGTGACTTTTCATCGATGGCGCGTGCGATAAGTTGAATCACGGAATCAAAAAACTCATTTTGCCTTTGTTCAAACTGCTTAAGCGAGTTGCTGCCTCGCATCAGCGAAAGACTAAGTTGATGAATTTCCTCAATGCGAGAATGCACACGCTGCACTTTGTCGTATTCGCGATCACGTACAAACCTGACTTGCTTTCTCAATGCATTGATGGGGTCTGAGATCGGTTTTGCCATTTCCCACGCGACTGGAATGAGTAATGCAAGAACAAACAACGATGCGCCCACAGCATATAGCGTCACTTCATTTACGCCTGACATGACGTAAGACTGTGGAATCACGACAGCAAAGTAACGCTCTTCCTTATGAGTGAGTTTGGAGACAAAAACATACTTGTCTTTCCCATTGAGCGTCACTAGTTGAACGGAATTGATGAACTTAGGATCTTTGGCAAATTTGACCAGCTCTTCGTATGGCGTAAAGGTATAGGTCGACACTGCTGCCTTACCCTCAAACCATTTTTCACGCAGCTCTTTTCTTTGCTCTGGCGTAATCGCGTCAATAGCGCGGTTAATGATCTCAACTAAAGGTCTTTGTTCCTCATTCGCCAAGTAGTAAAACGCGTTGGAGAGGTTTGAATCCTTAACCAAAGTGATGGCTAAGTTCTGACGAAATGTTTCGCGTATTTTGTTGGCCAATATTTGACGGATGTCGAGCACAGCGACGATGTCACCATTCAATACCCCGTCGATCGCATCGTGCAAAGAAGCGTAATTGACGATGGTCATTTGCGGGTAAGCTTCTAACAAGTCGTCTTGAATGCTCCACCCTTTCAGCAAGCCAATTCTTTCGTTCTTCACTTGCTCTAAGGTATTGATGTGCTTGTTCTCTTCTGTGGTGAGCAAAGCAAACTTTGCGTGATAAAGAGGTTCACCGACGACACCGATGCTCGAAAGGTCATCTTGGTCGGCAATCGATTGAAGAATGTCGATATTGCCATTTTTAAAATCGTTGACGAGCTCATTCCAACGTCGACCGTTCACAAACTTAAACTTTAAGCCGGTCATTTCAGAAATCATCTTGAACAAATCAATCGAGAAGCCATTTGGGCGACCGCCAACGGTGTAATCAAGCGGAGCCCAATTATTTTGGTTCGACACTTTCAATTCTGGCGTTTGGGCGACCAGTGCTCGTTGCTCATCAGTTAAGTTCACCGGAGAGACCAAAGGTAAGCGATCTTCGATGTCGACCATCTTGTTAGTTGCAATCAATCGGCCATTGGCTTGATAGATAAACGCCTCCGCTTCTGGCGATTTCTTGTTTTCGACAAAACGGTTGGTGAGTTGCGCCTCTAACGAGGAGAGAAGAATGTCTACACCCACCACAGTATCAGATTCTGGCACCTTAATGGAAAAGGTTTCCCCAGATACTTTTAGAGTGTTGAACAAATATGGAGAAGTATTGTAAATGTCATCATGGTCAGCATTTTCAAACCAGCTGCGTTGAGTCGGGATGAAGTTACTAAACTCATCTAAAGCATGGCGTGATACAAAGTTTTCATCATAGTAAATACTTACCTTACGACGATCTCGCTTCACTCCGCTATGCGCGATCAACAACCACTTGTCCCCTGGTTGAGCATCTACACGTGAGCGAATTTCCTCTGAGGGAAGGTTGATCAACTGGAAGAAGTCGTTGTTCGCTTTGGCAACAAAAATACTATGAATGCCGGGCTCTCTTACCAACAATTTAGACAAAGGGATGATGATGCTCTCTTCGGGCGTATCTACCCCGATGAGCGACACTAACTGCGCGCCGCTTCGTGCCACGTTCTCAGCTAAATTTTGTAGATTAGATAAATGACTCGATACACCTGTTGCGATGGTTTGATATCGGGTGAGGGTGTGTTGCAGCTCAGTTTTCCTTGCAAAATGGT
The DNA here is from genome assembly GCF_026241575.1 of Vibrio sp. Sgm 5. Taxonomy (NCBI): domain Bacteria; kingdom Pseudomonadati; phylum Pseudomonadota; class Gammaproteobacteria; order Vibrionales; family Vibrionaceae; genus Vibrio; species Vibrio sp. Sgm 5. The sequence goes on along the minus strand of NZ_JAPHPY010000006.1, from coordinate 29,785 downwards.
ATTGCAAAGTAATCGCCACACCTGCTGTCACTAGGGTACAGAAGACAAACATCAACCCTAGCACTGTCCTTAACGAAATCCGTTTACGTTTCTTCATCGTTTCAGCTTGGAGTAATCCAAGCGCCTTAATCCTTTAACCAACTGAAATTATTGTCTAAAAATTGAATTTAAGCCAATCACGAAATTTGATCGAAGCAAACAAAAACGCCTCCATCGGGAGGCGCTTTATCTTAGTGACTAAATTGAGTTGGGGTACTTAAGTGAAAACGTAACGATTATGCTTGTGCTGGAACGCTTTCAACTTGAGTTTGTTGCTCAGCTTCTTCTTTGTTGAAGCCTTCGTGTAGATGGTAGTAACGTTGGTAAATCACGCCACTGATGGTCATCATGATGGCAGGTAGACCAATCATCATAAATTCTAAGCCCATAATGGTGCTTGCTGATTGCTCTACGTTTGGTACGTAACCCACAACAGACAGACCAACACCCACAATGAAGCCACCTGCTGCGCCTGCGAACTTCACAAGCATGGTTTGTACTGAGAAGATAACGCTCTCGCTACGACGACCTGTTTTGTGCTCACCGTAGTCCACAACGTCAGCCAGCATTACAGTTTGCAGCGCGTTCGCAATACCCACACCAAACTTAATTGCTGCACCCGCCATACCAATCATTAGCGCGTTAGCTGGGGCGATAAAGCCCATCAACAGTAGAAGTACACAAGACAGAATTGGGAAGCCACACGCGATAGGCCATAGAAGCTTACGGGGAAGGAATGCCGCAAGACGTGGGAATAAGAACACACCCGCGACTTCTGCCGCGCCTGCGACCGCCATATAAACTGGGAATAGCTCTGCGTTACCCAGTGCGTAAGAGAAGTAGTAAATCGCAAAGCCACCAACCAATAGGTTCGCAATTTGGAAAGACAGAACCGTGCCGATTAGCGCTTTAAGCTGGTCGTTTTTACCGATGATAGTCAAAACGTCTTTGAAGCTGAATTTCTCTGCTGGTTTTGCGTTAGCTGGTGCCGCTTTCTCTTTTACGTTACGAGCAATCAAGAATGCGCTCATCACAAACAGAACCGCAATCAGCATCGCAACATTGAAGAAACCGTCGCCTTGGTTGCCGTTACCTAACTCACCCACAATGTGCAGACCGTAAGTACCAGTAATGAACCATGCAAGGCTCGCGAACAAACGTGGCCATACCACAAGCTTTTCACGTTCTTGGCGAGAGCTTGATAGCGCTGGAATCATTGACCAGTATGGGATATCCATAATGGTGTACGTTAGGCCCCAAAGGATGTATGCCGCCGCTGCGTAGATGTAAAGCGTAGTGCCTTCAAACATGTGAGTACTGAAAAGGCCGACCAGCACTACTGCGTTTAAAAGCGTACCAATCACAATCCAAGGACGGAATTTACCGAATTTTGAGCGCGTGTTGTCAACAATCACTCCCATCATTGGGTCAGTGATGGCATCGATAACACGAGCGGCTAAGAAGATAGTACCAACGAAAGCAGCAGACAAGCCAGCTACGTCAGTGAAGTAGAACATTAAGAAGATGTAGATAGGTGCACAGGCAAAGTCTTTACCGAGTGCGCCAAGGCCGTAGGACAGCTTGGTTTGTAGCGTAATTTTATCAGACATAATAGTTCCTTAGTGTCGTACTGCTATTCATTCCCCTAACTAGAATTCATAACGTCGACGTCTTTTATTTATATTTCGATGCTAATGCTACTCACACACTGAATGCCTTACTGTGATCAAAAACTGCTTTATGGAAACGTTTACAGACAGGTTTTCAAAATGAGACATCGAACAATATTTAGACCTATTAATGCGAGGAGATCGTGTTATTTACGTCATTTTATCAACACTTTACGCTCATTGAGCATGAGAACGATTTCAAAACGGCCAATTAAAACCAACGCAAAAAGCCGTACAAACTTGATGTCTGTACGGCGATAGAAAACCAATGAGAAACGATGAAATCGTCTAAATAGCTATGATTCTAAATAGGCAAGGTTCTAAATCGGTAAGGCTTAGTGAATACGTTCGAACTTCACCAACATGGCACTTTCTGCATCGAGGATTGGCATGGTCAAGCCTACCTCTTCACACCATGCGCCAGATAACTCACAACCCGATTCAGTCCAAGGCGGTTGATAATTCACTATGTCATCGTAGTTAGACGGTTTATCCAATACCGTCACTCGATATGTTGCTTGTGGATCCAAGCCCGGTACACGCAAATGCCCACTTAAAGAGTTCGTTGGCATCGCAAGCTGAGCAATCATCACCACGGCTTCCGATTGATCGTTTGAGACAACGGCATGAATTTGATGTGCCTTATCGTCCGTTGGGATTCGCCAAGTTCTTCCGCTGTGTAGCAATGGACGCAGCATCTTGTGCAGCTTGATGTAGCGCTCAAAGCCTTCTTTTTCCGCTTGTTCTTCTTTCACTGGGTCAAGCTCAATCCCCATATGACCGAACAGTGCCGTAAGCCCGCGGAACTCAATACTATGGCGGCGGCGCGTACTATGACAGTGGCTAGCACCAATATGGCTGCCCATCACCTCTGGCGGGAAGAAGTAGCTCATACCGCGTTGAATGGTTTGACGCTCAAGTGCGTCGTTATTGTCTGAAGCCCAGAAACGATGCGTGCGTTTCAGAACCTCAAAATCAATACGACCACCACCAGCTGCACAAGATTCAATCTCGACTTTCGGGTGCTTTTCACGAACTTTATCGACTAACTGATAGTAACGTTGGGTTTGATTGTGCGCCGCAGCCTGACCTAAATGCGCAGGCTGAACGACTTCGCGGTTCATATCCCACTTGATGTAAGCGATATTGTAAGTCGAGAGGAAGTGATCCAATCGCTCAAACAAGAAGTTAAACGCATCATCATTTTGTAGGTTAATCACGTATTGGTTGCGACCAGTTGGCTGATCGTAACCGTTTACAGCCAGTAACCAATCAGGATGAGTACGGAACAATTCGGAATCTTTGTTGATCATCTCTGGCTCAAACCACAAGCCAAATTCCATGCCCAATTTATTTACGTGTTCCACAATCGGGTGTAGGCCATTTGGGTACTTAGCTTCACACAGAAACCAATCCCCTAACCCTGCTTTATCACCGTTGCGTCCTTTGAACCAACCATCATCAATGATAAAGCGTTCTACACCCATCTCTGCGGACTGAGTTGCCATCGACATGATGTATTCTGGATCGTGGTCGAAGTAGATGCCCTCCCACGTATTGAGGTGGATCGGGCGAGGTTTGTCCGTGAAATCACTCGGCAAAATCATTTCGCGTACATGAGAGTGGAAGTGATGGCTCATGCCATTCAAACCACAATTACTGTGGCTCGCGTACAACCAAGGCGTCGTAATGCTCTCACCTTCTTTTAGCGCTACTTCACCAGGCAGGTAAATAACTTCAGCCTGCATGTAACGACGGCCATCAGCTTTCACATCTACACGTAATCTGTGGTTGCCACTCCATGCGAAATGGAAGCCCCACACATCGCCATTCATTTCATCAAAGTGAGTCGTACCAGCAACAAGCGCAGGATAATGCTCATGAGAGGTACGTCCGCGACGGTTTTCTTGTTGGTAGCCGCCTTGCAGCAATGGCTGGCGCACCGTTTGGAACTCATGAACCCAGCGGCCGTAGTAAGTCATCAACTCATTTGCACGAGCTGGTAAAGGCAACGTATTGGCAAGACGGTTCACATGATAAACGCCTGCTTTTTTGTTGGTGAGCGTATGACGCGTTTTCACCACATCGTTGCTATCAAGCTTAAGCTCGGTTTGTAAACGAAGACCTGCGATCGCATCTTCGCTCTCAACCACAATACTGTCTTGCTGTTGTTCAATATGGGAGATGACAAACACTGGAGCCCAATCTTGACCATTGCGATGCCCTTCCACACCAGGGCTGCTGAAAACGCCACGACCAAGCTCTGGGTGTAGAGTCATGGATACGTCGCTGTCCAAACGACCGTATGGCACGGGACGATGTAAAGCCATGCGGAAACCACTAAGGTCACCACTTACTTTTTGTCCCCAATGCAGAATCTCTGCATATTCGCCCAACTCTACAATCAATTGAGTTTGCTGACCGGTTAGCTCAATCAGTGTTTTGTCCGTCATCTTGTCTTACCTTGAAACTGGAAATTACGCTGCATCATAATGAAAAAAACAAAAGAATCTGTGAGCCACACCAAAATCATGGAAACGTTTACAGTTAATTTTTCAAACTGGTGCCATCGCCCGCTACACCTAATTCCTTCTTATATTACGCAGCGATCAGTTCAAAAACCTCAGATTTTTTAGTTACTGAGTTCTTTAAAGCACTGCACGTAGATTCGAATACCAAACTGATTTATAAAGAATTTTTCGTTATTTAATTCATTACCTTGCAACAACAAAATCATAAATAAGGTTACAGACCGCTCAGTTGAACTCCTCACCTCTTGAAGTGGTTAACCGACAACCGTATTCTTGAGGCTTCGAGATTCTTTATGAAGTGTCTCTCTTGGGTCCTAACTCAAAATCCCAGTTTGACGATACCGCAAATGCTCGTGTGCAGTGCGCCCGCGAACCCCTTGTTGTATATGCTTCCTTGTCTCACATGCCCAGTTGATTTCAATTGGGCTCTCTTTCCTCTTCTTCTTAATAACTCCCTCTCCTTAGATAAAAACCTATTTAAATCAGCATCTTAAATAAAATAAACTTCCATCTTCCAACTCAAACACCATCCAGACGAAGTAAACGATTCCAACTTACGTGGTTAGAAATCAATCTAAAATCGCGCTTAAAACCTCAATTTAAGAGATCGCAATCACACAAAATAGTAATAACCCCCTCATTACGACAAAAATGCCAACCCCATCATGAAAACGTTTCCAGAGTTTATTTACACTGCGCAGCGAGTTAGGACTCAAACCAATAAAAAATAAATCCATAAAAATAGAATGGAGACACTTCATGAAACAAAAGACGCTTGTAAGAGCGCTTGGGTTAACCCTCGCCCTAGCACCGCTTGCTGGTATGGCTGCAGTGGAGAACATCACTTACTTCGGCTACACCAAGTGGGGCAACATTTACACCGATAACGATGAACACAATGGTGGCAAAGGCGAACGCAACGATGTGATTCGTGCAGGTCAAGGTTACGGTAACTACCGTTTGGGTAACGAACTGAACTGGTGGGAAGCGGGCCTCAAAGCCGACGTTTGGCAACAAGGCGACGCGTACTTTGATACCACACTTTACCTTGGTAGCGGCGAAAGCTGGGGGGACGTTAGCTTGATCCAAATGTGGTCGGCAGGTCATGGTCTGTTTGAAGGCCAAGCAGATGCCACCGTTTGGGCGGGCGAACGCTTTTACCGCCGTCATGAAGTGCACATGATCGACATTAAATACTGGGACACATCGAGCACAGGTATCGGTATTGAAAACTGGGATCTTGGTTTTGCTAAAGGTCACATCGCATGGATGGCGCCAAACTCTAGCGCAGATGGCCGCAGCTTACACAACATCGACGCACGTTTGAGCGGCATTGAACTGAGCGACAGTGCAGATCTTACGGTCGGTTTGAACTATGTGTTCACGCAAAACTCTAGTTATGACGAAAGTGACATCACCACTTCTGGCGCTATGCTTTCTGCACTTTACCGTCAAGCTTGGAACTATGGTTCAAACACATTCGCTTTCCAATACGGTACAGATGCGCTTGCGGGCGGTTTGATGAGTGCTGAAGGTGGCTCAAACCGTAAATACAACACCGGCGTTGAACACGATGGTTACAGCTGGCGTATTTTCAACTCTGGCGATCTTAACGTGAATGAAGATTTCCAAGTGATGTACTCCATCGCTTACCAAGACAAAAACCTGGATAACAACGAAGGTGAGAAATGGTTCAGCGTAGGCGCTCGTCCTCAGTACAGCTGGACAGAATACATGGCGACCGCACTTGAAGTTGGCTACGAATCAGTAGAAGCACAAAACGGCGCTGGCGCTAACGACATGTACAAAGTGACGGTGGCGCAAATGTTCCAAGCAGGCAAAGGCGTTTGGGCTCGTCCATCACTGCGCTTGTTCGCGACCTACTCAGAGAAAGCCGATGAGTGGAACCGTGGCGGTGAAGTCTACGGCCATGCTCGCAGCAATGGTGGACAAAACGTCGACGAAATCACCTTCGGCTTTAACGTCGAAACATGGTGGTAATCCAAACCCGCTACTATTTATGAACCCAACGGGGTGAGTAATACGCTCACCCCACAAAGGACAACGCAGATGAAACTAAAACCGCTAGCAACTCTATTCATGGCTCTGTCTCTTGGCGCGTGCAGTGGATTACCAGAGCAAACCTTCAATACCGATTTGAGCCAACCACAATGTTGCTCAACGTTAGATGCTTTGCCTCTGACCGCCCTATCGATTCCTTTCCACCAGCAGGTGGTTATAGATGCAAATCTGCCAAGTGTTAGCAGTGCGGTTTTACTTTCCTCAGATTCTGCTTCATCCAAACCGCTCCCGGTGATGAGCTACCAAATCACTTCTGACGCGCCATTTTCGCTACTTGTTCGCTCGTATGTTGATAACAATGCGCTATTTGCTGCTAACGTTCTTATTTATGACGCGAAATGGCAGCTTCTAACCGAATACTCCGAAAAAGACTTTAACTACCACACAACGGGTATGCGCGGCCTAGAACGTGTTGAACAAGTGATCACGGTAAACCCACAACTTAATGGCGCGAAATACGTGGTCATCGCTTCAGATTCGACACTGCTTGGCACCGAATTGACTCGTAAGCATCCAGAAGAAGTCTACGCAGAAACGCAAAACGTCATTGGCAGTAAACAGCTTCCGCTCACAGCGCAGTTCCAACCTTTTGGCGTTATTGATGTCACGGCGAGCGCCTCCGACAACAACGCGCTGTTAACGCTTTTGGCGGAATTTGGCACACAAACCAACGACACCGAAAAAGCAGAGTTAACCCCTGCCGCATCGCCTGAAGCACAAGATGAATGGACGTTGTACCAATCTCAAATCGATGCAGCGCTCAAAGACAACGATGTAAAACAAGCTGCAGCGATTGCCAACCAAGCAGCTGAGCAAGGCTTTACCCAAGCAAAAGACTATCTCGTGAAGCAATTAGCGAAATAACACTTCACAACAAGACCAAAGACACTCTCGCTGCGGACTCAAATTCCGTAGCGAAACAAGATTAGAAACAAAAAGTTAAGTAGGAAAACCATGAAGGCATTTTCAGAAATTCTCCAAAGACGCGACTGGGAAAACCCGCAATCAGTGAACATTCACTGTCTTAAGGCTCACAGCCCTCTTTCCAGTTTCCGCGATATTGACCATGCCCGCGACGGTATTCAAGCCCAGCGCCAATCGCTGAACGGACAATGGAAATTCAAACTGTTTGATACGCCAGAGCAAGTTGACGGCGAGTTCATCGAGTCACAATTCAATGACAAAGACTGGGATGAGATTACTGTCCCTTCAAACTGGCAAATGCAAGGTTACGACAAGCCTATCTACGCCAACGTGAAATACCCATTCGAAGTAAACCCGCCGTTTGTACCAAGTGATAACCCAACGGGCTGCTACCGCACTAGCGTGTCACTTTCAGCAGAAGATTTAGCCAATACGCAGCGCATTATCTTTGATGGTGTGAACTCGGCTTTCCACCTTTGGTGTAACGGCACTTGGGTTGGCTACAGTCAAGATAGCCGCCTACCTTCTGAATTCGACCTAACGCCTTACCTTGTTGCGGGTGACAACAGCCTTGCCGTCATGGTGATTCGTTGGAGTGATGGCAGCTACCTAGAAGACCAAGATATGTGGTGGCTAAGTGGTATCTTCCGCGACGTGACTTTGCTGTCTAAACCACAACACTGCATTGAAGATGTGTTCATCACACCGGATTTAGACGCGTGTTACCGCGATGGTTCACTGTCGATTGTGACTTCGGTTTCTGCGCCTGACACCTACCAAGTTCAAGTGCAGCTGTTTGAAGGTGAACAAGCTGTGACAGAGCCACGCATCGACCGCCCACACAACCGTCGCATTGACGAACGTGGCACATGGGATGACGTGGTATTCCAAACATTGCACGTACACGAGCCAAAGAAATGGACAGCGGAAACACCGAACCTTTACCGCTTAGTCGTTTCACTATTGGATGAAAATGGCACGCACCTAGAAAGCGAAGCGTACCCTGTGGGCTTCCGTAAAGTCGAAATCACCGATGGCCAATTGAAGCTAAACGGTAAGCCTTTGTTGATCCGCGGCGTGAACCGTCACGAACATCACCCAGAGCTTGGTCATGTGATGACGGAAGAAGACATGATCCGTGACATCTGTTTGATGAAGCAATACAACTTCAACGCGGTACGTACAGCGCACTACCCGAACCACCCTCGTTGGTACGAACTGTGTGACCAATACGGCTTGTACGTGTGCGATGAGGCGAACATCGAAACGCATGGCATGCAGCCAATGAACCGCCTATCGAGCGATCCACAATGGGCGCACGCTTACATGAGCCGCTACACCCAAATGGTGATGCGCGATAAGAACCACCCTTCAATCATCATCTGGTCTTTAGGTAACGAATCCGGTCACGGCAGCAACCACAATGCCATGTACGCTTGGTCTAAAAACTACGACCCGTCTCGCCCAGTACAATACGAAGGCGGCGGTTCAAACACCACAGCAACCGACATCATTGCGCCAATGTACGCGCGTGTGAACACGGTCATTGAAGACGAAGCCGTGCCTAAATGGGCAATCAAGAAGTGGGTGTCGTTACCAAACGAAACGCGCCCTTTGATCTTGTGTGAATACGCACACGCGATGGGCAACAGTCTGGGTAGCTTTAATGATTACTGGGATGCGTTCCGCGATTACCCTCGCCTGCAAGGTGGCTTTATTTGGGATTGGGTGGATCAAGGTCTGAGCCAATGGGATGAAAACGGTCAACATTTCTGGGCTTATGGCGGCGACTTTGGTGATGAAATCAATGACCGTCAGTTCTGCATCAACGGTTTGATCTTCCCAGATCGCACGGTTCATCCAACGTTGGAAGAAGCAAAATACTGCCAACGCATGATCACCGTATCACTGCAAGAACAAACCAAAGAAGCTTACACACTGTTGGTAACTAACGAGAACTTGTTCCGCGCGACCGATAATGAGCAATTGAACTGGTCTCTGTTGGAAGATGGCAAAATCATCCAAACGGGTTCATTGGCGCTTAACGTAGAAGCGGATAGCCAAGCAAGTATTGAGATTGCCTTTAATTTCACGCCAAAAGCGGAAGCGCAATATCACTTAAATATCGACATTACTCTGATTGCTGCAACACCTTGGGCAGACGCAGAACACGTCGTTGCTTCTGAGCAAATGTCACTACGCAATACAGCAGGCCTTGCTCTACCAACATTGGAAACGCAACCGGCGCCAATGCTAACGCAGCAAGACAATGCCATTTTGGTATCTAGTGTGGATGAAAAACATCAATGGCGTTGGGATAGCCAAACTGGCTTGATGACCGACTGGCGTGTCGATGGCGAAGCACAAATGCTCGCGGCACCACAAGATAACTTCTTCCGTGCGCCACTGGATAACGACATCGGCGTGAGCGAAATCGACAACGTCGATCCAAACGCTTGGATGTGTCGTTGGGACATGGCGGGTATCGGCCAGTGGGAACGCCAATGCGTCGCTTGCCACAGTGAAACTCTGGCACATGCAGTGAAAGTGACTTCGACGTTCGCTTACCACTTTAATGGTGAAGTACAGGCGATCACGACTTGGACACACACACTGAGCAATAACGGTGAGATGGCATTGGCTGTCGACGTGAAGCTGGCTGATGATTTACCACCAATGCCACGCATCGGTTTGGAATTCGAACTGCCATTGAATGAGCAAAACGCGCCGATCACATGGCAAGGCTTAGGTCCATTTGAAAACTACCCTGACCGTTTGGCAGCGGCGCGCTTCGGCCAGCACACACAAACACTTGAGCAAATGCACACGCCATACATTTTCCCAACCGATAGCGGTCTGCGTTGTGGTACGCAATGGTTGAAAGTGAATGAGTTAGAAGTCTCGGGAGACTTCCAGTTCAGTGTGAGTCAGTACGCTCAGCAGCACTTAGCAGCAGCAAAACACACCAATGTTCTGGTCGCAGAAGAGAAGATTTACGTGCGCCTAGACCATAAACATATGGGCGTTGGCGGTGATGACTCTTGGAGCCCAAGTGTGCACAAGGAATTCCAGTTAACGGACAATCAATACGCTTACAAAGTGACGTTTAAACCCGCTCAGTAATCGATTGATACCCTTAACATAAAACACGTCAGTGTGGCTTTAATCCCCAAGTTTCGGCTTGGGGATTTTTTTATTTGAGCATAAGTTTTATGCCTGTTTTATTGCGCCAGTTTGCCGTAGATGTAAGCCAGCTCTGCCACGGTTTTCGCCGAGAACTTTTTCAACAGACTTGCGCGATGCACTTCCACTGTTCGCATCGCAATACACAACTCATCGGCAATGCGAATATTGCGCTTACCCGCGATGATCAAACGCAGAATGTCTTTCTCTCTTGGCGTCAGTGATTCATACGCAGCTTTCGCGCCCGCAATATCCAAATTCGCCGCAGATTGAACTTGGCCTTTCAAAATCGCTTGTGCCAGCTCATCCCCTTTTACTGGCTTTTGGAAAAAATTCACCGCGCCAGCTTGCAGCGCATCCACCGCCATTGGCACATCGCCATGTCCGGTTAAGTAAATCACCGCCAGTGGACTTTTAGCTTCATTGAGGATTTGATGCACTTGCTGGCCACGTAGATTCGGCATTCGGCTATCCAGAATTACACAGCCTGCTTGATGGATATCCACGCTATCAAGAAATGCCTGCCCATCGGCAAACGTCGTCACAGAGAAGTCATGTTCTTCGAGCATAAACGCCAACGAATCTCGCACCGACTCATCATCGTCGACCACAAATACGGGCAGTTGCTTATCACTCATTCACTTCTCCTGTGTTTCTTTTTGTTTGCTCTTCTTCATTGCGTTTTGTATTGGCGGTTTTCATGGTTTGATACGGCAAGGTTAATACCACTAAGCAACCGTGTGGCTGAGTAGATTGGATAACGAATTCACCACCATGCATCTCCATCACATCACGACAGATCGCCAAGCCCAGCCCTAACCCTTCCTGTTTTGTACTCACAAAGGCGGCGGTTGGGTTCTCATGCTCCAAGCCCGTACCGTTATCTAACACTCGAATCGACATACTTTGCGCTTGATAATCCGTGTGAAGCGCAATTTTGCCTTGGTAACTGTTAGGATGATTTTCTGCGTACATCACACAAGCATCTATCGAGTTGTTCATCACGTTTACCAACACTTGCTGCAGACCTACGGCATCAGCTTCGACCCATTGGGGTTGTCCTTCGGTGCTGCGAACTACTTCAATGCTTTGCTTCTGCAAGCGGAAATTCAGCAGCTCAACCGTATCAGAAATCAGTTGCTCGACATCGCACGCAGCCATGTCGACGCTGCGCTTTTTAATCAAGGTTCGCAGGCGACAAACGATCGCATCGGCACGTTCTACTTGGGTCTGGATCTTTTCTAATACTGGCACGATATCTTCATGAGGACGCTTCTTAGCTAATCGTAACAAGCCACCTTCGCTGTAGTTTCGGATCGCCGCTAAAGGTTGGTTAATCTCGTGCGCAAGACTGCCGCCTAATTCGCCCACAATAGCCACTCGTTGTGAGTGCTCTAGCATTTCGCTCTTCTCTTTTAAGCGCAGTAAGGTTTTCTCTAGCGCTTGTTTGCTCTTGCTGAAACGATACTCCAGCCAGAAGTGGTAAATGTTCAACACAATAACAAACAGAAACAACGCCCACGCCCATTCTTGATGGAAACGCAACCAGCGCAACGCCTCTTTCCACCAAGGTTGCTGCAATGGGTGCAAGTCCATCGCTTGGTAGAGTTTGTCTATCGACAACAAACTGACTGGTGATGTCCAACCGGATGCTTTGGCTGCAATAGCAGCGGGATTATCGGAGGGCATCGCAAGTAAGGCTCGACTGATCTTCTTGGCTAATTGAGACGATCCACGCTCCGTTTTCGCAAAGGACCAATTTGGATATAGGGGCGTCGATACTGCACACTCAGTTTGAGGAAGTTTAAGCGGACTTAACACCCGCAGTTGCCCCTCTTCCAATAGCCCTTCACCTTCCATTTGCTCAACCAAACAAGCTGGAACCACGGCGGCTTCCACATTGTGATCACGCAGTTGGTAGAGGTTGGCATCAATTGGGAAACCCAAAAAGCGCACGTCCGAGAAGAAGTCATTCGGATCTAACCCTTTCTCTATCACTTGATAACGCAATGTGAGGTAACCACCAAAGGCTTTCTCTGACACCGCTGCGACCGGCAAACCGGACACATCATTGAGTGTGGAATACGGCGAATCAGAACGCACCACCAGCGCCGATCCAATGCCGTAATTTGAGTTTTCTGGCGCTTGGCTGGTCAACGTCGCTATCCAAGACAACGCGTACTGACGCCCCAAACGCACTGCTTGTCCGGGGTTAGTGAGAATGAAATCCATGCTTTGGTTTTCGACTGCTTTGGTCATGCCATCGAGATCTAGCGGATGGAGAACAAATCGGACTTCAGGGATCTGTTGATTGAGCCAGTAGATCGTCGGTTGCCAACGCTGCTCCGCATATAAATGGCCACGTATGGCTAGCACACCTACATCGACTTGCGGTTTAGAGAAAGCGCTGGAATCTAATGTTTGTGTTGATGCTGCATGTACAAAAGAAACCGTGAAGCAGCCGGATATAAGACTGATGAAAACAATCCATAAGCGAATGAAGTTTAGCGATTTTTTCAGCATGAATTGTTTCTTAATCCTCGGTATTGGGAGCATCAGAATAACAGCAACATAGCGGAATCCACATTTGTTTTAGATCAACTTTGCTCTCGGTATGTGGAAATCCACTATATCGACAAAGGGCTGCAATTCTGACAATGAAAACAAGCTCTAATCAATCTTAGCAGGTGAGTTATGGATTCCACCAAACGCCGTTTTCTCAGTGCCGTTACCGCAGGCGCTGCGCTGATTCCGATCGCCGGAATTGGCACAGCCACAGCAGGCACGGTGATCAGAAACAACAATGAACCAGACCGTAAAGGCCAAGTCGGTAAACGCTACGCCATGGTTGTCGACTTGCGTAAATGTGTAGGCTGTCAGGCTTGTACTGTCGGTTGCAGCATCGAAAACCAAGCCCCTATTGGTCAGTTCCGAACCACTGTAAAACAATATGAAGTCACCCTCGATGATGGCTCAACCGCGACAGAAGAAGTGAAGTCTTTCATGCTGCCACGCTTGTGTAACCACTGTGATAACCCGCCGTGTGTGGCCGTTTGTCCGGTGCAAGCCACCTTCCAACGAGAAGACGGCATCGTGATGGTCGACAACAGTCGCTGCGTGGCGTGTGCTTACTGTGTTCAGGCTTGTCCTTACGATGCGCGCTTCATCAACGAAGAGACCCTCACTGCGGACAAATGTACTTTCTGCGCCCATCGCCTCGAAGAAGGTTTGCTGCCTGCTTGTGTGGAAACGTGCGTTGGTGGTGCTCGCGTGATTGGTGATATCAACGATCCGAACAGCGAAGTTCGCCGCCTGATGACAAAGCATCAAGACGACATCAAAGTGCTTAAGCCAAACGAAGGCACCAAACCTCACGTGTTCTACATCGGCATGAATGAACGCTTCACGCAACACATTGAAGGTCAGCCTGCGATTTATGATCCACAAGGAGAAAAAGCATGAACATAACCGAAGTGCTCGTACAACCTCAGGCCATCGCTTGGCTTCCGTGGGCAGTGCAATATTTCTTCTACATCGGCTCAGCTTATGCTGCGGCTATTTTGTTCTTAATCGCGCTGTTGTTTGAATCTCACACCAGCCATCGTCTGCGTGCAGCCTTGGTGCTGACTTTGGCGATTGGCGCGATCGTTGGTCCGCTCGCGTTAACAGGCGATCTCCACCAGCCGGGACGTGCTTGGCATTTCTACGCACATCTCACCCCTTGGTCTTGGATGTCATTAGGTTCGTTGTTCTTACCTCTGTTCTCTGGCTTGGCTGTGGCAACGGCATGGTTGTATCTGCGTAATGATTTGATCAACCTAGAGAACCAACCGGGTAAGGTATTTCCGCTACTTGCGAAGCTCTCGCTAGGCCGTTGGAAAACCGGCCGCAAGCTGATGATGGCAGCGTCGATTATGACGGTCTTATCTGGCCTCACCATCGCGCTTTACACTGGCGCAGAGATTGCGATCGTGAAATCTCGTTCATTGTGGCATCAACCTGCATCACCTGTGCTTTGGTTTGTGACTGCGTTTATTGGCGCGGTCGGCTTTACCTTACTTATTTGGCTTTTGATTCCATCGAAGTCGGATCGCCTGACCTTCGGAGATACACGTTTACTGCGTCAGACGACGGCAATTAGCGGCGCATTATCGCTGTTGTTGGTTCCTATCTGGGCTTCGAACAATGCCAGCTCATCCCTTTACGCTTCTCCATTATGGGTACAACACATCGCATTACTAACGTCTTTGCTGCTGGGTAGCGTGCTGCTTGCACTGTTTACGCTGCGCGATACCAATCGTCACTTCATTCGAGTGTTATTCATGTCTGGGATGGCCCTCACGACAGCGTGGACGGTTCGTTGGATCACCATGATGGAAGTACAAACCATCGCTAAGTTTGATGTTGGCCCATATCCATATGACTTACCAATTGGCAGTAATGGTCTGATCGGCATCATCGGCATGTTTGGCCTGTGGATTGCGCTGGCATTACTTGGTTCCGAACTGATTCAACCAAAGCGTGAATCGTCACCTTCAACCCTAACTCAACACTGATCTAAGAGGATTTCATTATGGATAACAAACGCCGTCAGTTTTTGAAATCTGGCCTTGCAGTGGGCGGGCTTGGTGCCTTCGCTGCGGGCTACGCAACCACCACAAAACACATGGTAGAAGGTGCTATTCACGGCACTGCGGGTGAGAAAACCCGTGATATTCACCACGGCAACTCACTGGAGCCCGAATATAAGGTGAACGACAAGGGCAACTTAATCCCGAATCCAAATCAGCGTATTGCGCCATCAATGTGTTTTGGTTGTTGGAGCCTATGTGGTTTGCGCGTTCGTATCGACAATCGTAACGACGAGATCCTGCGCATTTCGGGCAACCCATACCACCCGTTATCACATCAACAGCACATACCATTTGAGACGCCAGTAAAAGACGCGTACTTGAGCTTGGCAGGGGAAAACGGTTTAGAGGGCCGTTCCACAGCATGTGCTCGCGGTAACGGCATGATGGAAATCCGTAATAGCCCTTATCGTATTACCCAACCACTGAAGCGTGTGGGCAAACGTGGTGAAGGCAAATGGGAACCAATCAGCTACGAGCAATTGGTGGACGAAGTCGTCAACGGTGGCGATCTGTTTGGCGAAGGTCATGTTGAAGGTTTGAAAGACATTCGTGACCTAAACACACCCGTTGATCCACAAAGCCCAGAATACGGCCCGAAAGCCAACCAACTGTTGATGACTAACGCCGGTAACGAAGGCCGTGACGACATCTTCAAACGTTTTGCTTTTAACAGCTTTGGTACGCGTAACTTTGGCCATCATGGTTCTTACTGTGGCTACGCTTTCCGCGCAGGCAGCGGCGCGTTTATGAATGATTTGGATAAGAACGCCCACTTAAAGCCAGACTTCGATAATGCCGAATACGTTATTTTTATTGGCATGTCACCAGCACAAGCGGGCAACCCGTTCAAACGTCAAGCCCGTCAGCTAGCCAAAGCGCGCACCGAAGGCAAACTGGAATACACCATTATCACGCCGAGCTTGCCAGCAGGTTCATCCAGCCTTGCTGCGGGCGATAATAACCATTGGATGCCAATTAAACCGGGCACCGATTCAGCCTTGGTTCTTGGCATGATTCAGTGGATCATCGCCAACGAACGCTACAACAAAACCTTCCTTGCTCAACCAGGAGCAACGGCGATGCAAAGAGCGGGCACGGCACATTGGTGTAATGCCACTCACCTTGTGATCAGCGATGAATCTCACCCACGTCACGGGCAATTCTTACGTGCATCTGAAATGGGCATGCCATTTGAAAGGGAAGCACTATCAGAGACAGATCCATATGTGATTGTCGATGCGCAAAGCGGCGAGTTGAGTGTACACAAGCAGGCGGGTGAAGCATCGTTGTTTGTCGACCAAGATGTAGAGCTGACATCAGGTGTCGTTCGCGTTAAGTCATCCTTGCAACGTTTGAAAGAGGAAGCGTTTAAATACGATCTGGACTTCTACAGCGAGCAATGTGAGATCCCAGCGGATCAAATCATCGCGCTAGCAAAACGCTTTACCAGTCATGGTACTAAAGCGGTTGTTGATACTCATGGCGGCAACATGCACACCAACGGCTTCTACAACGCCTTCACCATCATGATGCTCAATGCTCTGATTGGTAATATCAACATGAAAGGCGGCGCAATGGCGAAAGCAGGCGGTTATCCGACATCTGCCGCAGGCCCTCGTTACGACTTCACTCAATTTGAAGGCAAAGTGGGACCAAAAGGTGTGTTCCTTTCACGCAGCAAATTCCCTTATCAGAAAACCAGCGAATACAAACGTCGCGTGGAGGCGGGAGAATCCCCTTACCCGACTCGTGCACCTTGGTATCCGTTTGCAGCGCCTTTGCTTACCGAGCATCTATCGGCGGCGATCGATGGTTATCCATACCGAGTAAAAGCGTGGATCAACCATATGGCGAACCCAATCTATGGTGTGCCGAGTTTAAAAACGTTGCTTGAAGACAAGCTCAAAGATCCAAAGCAGCTTGGTTTGATTGTTTCTGTCGATGCCTTCATCAACGAAACCACTGCACTATCGGACTACATTGTGCCAGATACCGTCACTTACGAAAGCTGGGGCATGGCATCACCTTGGCATGATGTTCCAGTAAAAGCGGTGACGGCTCGCTGGCCAATCGTGGAAGCTCGCACAGAAAAAACCGCCGATGGTCGCAGTATTTGTCTAGAGAACTTCCTGATTGATATCGCCAAAAAGATGCAGCTAGGCGGCTTTGGTGACAACGCCATCAAAGACACGCAAGGTCGTTTACACGGTATTCACTCAGCTGAAGACTTCTATCTTCGCTCAGCAGCCAACCTTGCCTACGTCAAAGGTGGCGTTCCGGAAGTGAGTGCAGAAGACATTGCTTGGTCTGGTCTTGAGCGCCTGTTGCCAAGCATGCAAAAAGCACTAACACATGAAGAGATGAAGCGCGTGGCGTTCATTTTTGCTCGTGGTGGTCGTTTTGAAAACGCTACAGAAGCCTACAAAGGCGAACAAATGAAGTACAAGTGGTCGCGTCCTGTCGCGATTTGGAACGAGCGTGTTGGCAGTGCAAGAAACACCATGACAGGAGAGTTCTACAGTGGCTGTCCGACTTGGCATCCACAAAAGCTCGCAGATGGCACGCCACTTGAGACTCAGTACCCGAAAAACGAGTGGCCATTTAGTCTGACCAACTTTAAATCGAACATTCACAGCGCAGTATCCAACTTATCACCACGCTTAAACTCGATTAAAGGTGTTAACCCTGTCTATATCCATCCAACGGATGCCGCTGCGGTTGGCATTCAAACTGGCGACCATTTCGTGATTGAAACACCGGGAGCCAGCACTACCGCACTTGCAATGGTCATGTCTGGTATTCGCCAAGGGACGCTCGGTTTTGAACATGGCTTTGGCCACACAGAGCTAGGTCAGCGTGCGCACTGGATTGGTGATAAACAACAACCAGTGAAAACCAGCGGCAATGATGGCGTCAACATCAACGACGTAGGTTTGATTGACCCTACTCGTGAAGGTAAAGGTGTGATGCTGGACTGGGTGGTTGGTGCAGCAGCTCGTCAATCTCTGCCTGCGAAGATTCGCAAAGCGTAGCGATTCAGCCATCATTTGTTCGTTAGGCTTCTTCCCTTTTAGGGTGGAAGCCTTTCTTATTTCTGCAGTAAGCCGCAATGCCTCTCCACAAGATTTATGTGGATTTCCACAATAGCCACAACTAATAACAATACTCACAATAATGCGCTCAAATAATAATCAAATGTGAGTCAGCATGTTTCGTAACTTATCTTTGGCTGCGCTTTGCTTGAGTGCCGCCTCTTTCGCAGCCTATTCTGCACCACTCCCCGAACACGGTGAGATCTGTACCGGATGCCATGGTGTCGACGGTAAAGGCCAAGCAGGTATCGCACCTATGCTTGCCGGACTGAATGCCGACTATATGGAGAGCCAGCTCGAACTCTTCTCAAGCGATAAACGCCACAATGTCATCATGAAAGGCATGGCCGATGAGCTGAGTGACCCGACACTTCGTGCAGAAGTTCTGCAATATTTTGCTCAATTGCCGACTTGGGAATTTACCGACCTTGAGCAGCGCGGTGACCAAGCCGATATCAGCAACCCCTATCGCAAACTGGTTTATCAAGGAGACTGGGATAGAAACATTCCCGCTTGTTCAACTTGCCACGGCGCAAGTGGTATAGGCGTAGACAAATTCCCGCGCCTTGCGAGCCAACAAGCCGATTACTTACAAAACCAACTTCATGCTTGGAAGAACGGCACACGCAGCGGTGATCCGCTCAATATGATGGGCAGCATTGCGAAAAAGCTCACCGATAAAGAAATCGAAAACTTGTCTTACTACTTCGCTTCTTTGCGTTATGAGGAGTCGAAATGAAACTGATTTATTCCCTGCTGCTTGCAAGCATCTCTACCCTTGCACACGCCAGTGATACTGCAAACCATGAACTGCCAGATCGCCAAACCGAATTACCAGCAGTACAAAAGCACGCTGATACGCAATACCTTAAACCTCGCGATTTAAGCACCATCGAAAACGACGAATTTGGTCAGAAAGTAAAATACGGCTACTCACTGTTTGTGAACTCCCAGCAAATGCGTGGGCGTTATGTGGGTAACGAGCAAAACTGTGTAAACTGCCACATGGAAGCCGGACGTAAAGCCAACGCCGCGCCTCTGTGGGCAGCTTATATGGCCTACCCTGCTTATCGTAAAAAGAACGACAAAGTAAACAGTTACGCCGACCGTATTCAAGGCTGTTTCACCTATTCGATGAACGGTAAGCCACCAGCAAAAGACTCAAAGGAATTAGAGGCGCTCAGCGCTTATGCCTACTGGTTAGCATTGGGAGGCTTATTGGACCAATACGGTATGCAAGATGAGCCAGTTCCTGCCATCAGCACTGAACAATTATTAATGGGCGGTAAAGCAGAAGACTTTCCGTTGCCAGAAAAAATCGCTAACGCTTTGCCTACGGAGAAACGTGGCAACCTAGCAGGCCGTGGCTACCCAAAAATTGATAATCCAGAGCTTGAGCCTTCACCAGAGCGTGGCGCGCAAGTTTACGTCGACAACTGCGCGGCCTGTCATGGAGAAAGTGGTCAAGGCATTCACGATGAAAGCGGCCGGTCTTACATTCCACCTTTGTGGGGCGAATACGCTTACAACTGGGGCGCTGGTATGCACCGTATTAACACCGCAGCTTACTTCATCTACGAGAACATGCCTTTGGGTAAAAGCGTTCAATTGAGTAAACAAGATGCATGGGATGTCGCGGCTTACATCAATAGTCACGAACGACCACAAGACCCTCGCTACAAAGGTGATTTGCAAGCGAACGCGGCGAAGTACCACAACCACCAAGGGTACTACGGCAAAGAAGTGAATGGTCATGTTTTAGGCAGTAAAGCCTTCCCGCCAACCACGGTAGATTAAGGCGCAACTTCAATTCGACTAAAAGCGTGTTCACCTGAGCACGCTTTTTTGTTTTAAAACCTTGATACACCGCCACTATTCTCAATTGGGTGTTTGAGTTCATCCGCTGTGCATTGTTAAATGAAGCAAATTTCAGATCCTGAGTTCCCTATGGCTACCATCAAAGACGTCGCAAAAGAAGCTGGCGTATCCATTGCAACCGCCTCTCGCGTCATCAATAACGCCCCACACACCAGTGAATCCGCGATTGTCGCCGTCAAAGAAGCAATGACGAAACTAGGCTATCGCCCAAACGCCAATGCGCGCGCACTGGTCAGTAAATCGTCCAACGCGATTGGGGTATTGGTGAACGACGTTTCTGCGCCCTTTTTTGGCACCATGGTCAAAGCCATCGACACCATTGCCAGTGAGCAAGAGAAACAGCTTCTGATTGGCAGTGGCTATCATGATGCCGTGAAAGAGCGCAACGCGATCAACTTGCTGATCAACAGCCGCTGTGAATCTTTGGTCGTGCATAGCAAAGGCATGACAGATGCCGAGTTAGCCACGCTCGCCAATGAAATTCCGGGCATGGTGTTGATCAACCGTATCGTGCCAGACATCGCTTCACGCTGTATTGCGTTGGATAACCGAAAAGGCTCTTACATTGCCACTGAGCATTTGATTCGCAATGGACACGAACACATCGGCTATATCTGCTCAGGTCATGATATTGAAGATGCACGCGATCGCCGCGACGGCTATCTTGATGCTCTGCGAGATAACGGCATCAAGATTCGTGAAGAATACATCGAATACGGCGAGCCAGACGAAACCGGCGGTGAGCAAGGCATGGTAAACCTGATGGCGAAGAACACGCCCATCACTGCTGTTGCTACCTACAATGACTATATGGCCGCAGGTTGCATGACGTTACTGCAAGAAAACGGCATCCGTATTCCTGAAGACATGTCGGTGATTGGATTCGATGATGGCCATATCGCACGCTACATTTACCCTCGCCTAACGACCATTCGTTACCCAATTCAAGTCATGGCAAATGAAGCGGTCAAACTCTCACTTCAGTTAGTAAATAACGAAGAAGCCGAACGCACAGAACACAAATTGTTCATGCCAATTCTGGTCAGACGTGCTTCTGTTGGCAATATCAAATAACCTCAAACCAGCCTCACCGGCTGGTTTTTTCTATTAAACAGGTAAGAAGCTTGTAAAACATCCCCGCAAAAACAAGCGCATATCTTGAAAAAGGGTTATTCTTAGTGATTAAAAGTACGAAATAATAACTGAATGAGCATTCAACCCAATTCACGTCAATTAGTCTCCTGTGAGGAGTGCGGCTTGGTCGTTCGTATCCCAGATATCGAGCAAGGTCAAAAAGCGCAGTGTCCTCGTTGCGAACATTCGCTTACCAAAGTGAACGCGAAACCGTATCAAAGCGTCATTGCTGTATCGGTGGCTTGCTTGATCACCTTAGTTTTAAGTGTCTCATTCCCGTTTATGTCATTCAGTGTTCAAGGCTTATCTCAAGAGATTACCTTGATGCATGCCGCTAAGATGCTAGCCGAGTTTCATAACGCATTACTCGGGGCTTTGCTTCTGGCGACCGTCGTGGTGCTGCCCGCAATCTACGTCGGATTAATTCTGTTTTTACACCTTGAAGCCTTGAAGTCACTCAAGCATCCATTAGGTAAGAAGCAGATTCGCATGGCGAAAACCCTATGCCGGATCTTATTCCGTGTTGAACCATGGTTGATGGTCGATGTGTTCCTGATCGGTGTCTTAGTGAGCTTAATTAAAATCGCCTCATTGGCTGAGATTGGCATGGGTAGTTCATTTTGGGCATTCTGTGTTTACACCGTGCTGGTCGTGAAATGTATTTCAATGGTCGATAAGAGCTGGCTGTGGGGACACTTCATTCCTGCGATTGAACTGCCAAATGTGAAAGAAGGTGATACGCACCACAATGAAAACCACATTGGTTGTCACACCTGTCATCAACTCAACCCTATTGAAGACAAAAAACATCAAAAGTGTCTTCGTTGTGATAGCCCAATACACAAATACAACCCTACAGACAGCATGCAGAAAGCATGGGCCTTACTTTTTGCGGCAATCATTTTCTACATTCCAGCGAACCTTTATCCAATGATGTACACAGTGAGCCTCGGTCATTCCGAAGGCTCGACCATCATGGAAGGTGTGGTTCTTCTGTGGCAACTGGGCTCCTACCCTATTGCAGCGGTTATCTTCTTCGCCAGTGTGTTTATCCCAATGGCAAAAATGTTGGCACTCGCTTGGCTGTATTTCAACGCTCAAAAAGCACAATACTTGCCTCCTGAAGAAAGTATTTCACGCTTGAAAATCTACCGAATTACAGAATTTATCGGTCGTTGGTCGATGATTGATATTTTTGTTGTCGCTATTCTGGTTGCGCTCGTGCAGTTGCAAAACCTAATGGCGATTTACCCTGGTCCAGCAGCGCTTTCATTTGCTGCTGTGGTCATACTCACCATGCTCTCTGCAATGATTTTTGACTCGCGTTTGTTGTGGCAATTACCACAAAACGAAGCGCAGGAGCCAATGACTAATAACTTAAATGAGAAAGCCAAATATGAGTGATGAGAACAAGGCAACCGCTCAAATAAAACCGCAAAAGCAGGTCTCTGCGATTTGGATCATTCCGATCCTTGCGTTAGCGATGGGAGCGTGGATGCTGTTCCAATACATCAACAGCACAGGGCCAGAGATCACACTGAAATTACCAACAGCAGAAGGCATTGAAGTCGGTAAAACAGAGATCAAAGCACTGAACGTAAAAGTGGGCGTGGTTACTGACGTTAAACTCAGCAAAGACTATGACCACATCATCGCTACAGCACAAATGAACAAAGACGCGAAACGCATGCTGCGTGAAGACTCCATGTTCTGGGTCGTTAAGCCTCGTATTGGTCGTGAGGGCGTGTCAGGTTTAGAAACCCTGTTATCTGGTGCCTACATTCAACTTCAACCAGGCAATTCTCAGGTCGAAAAAGAGCATTTTGATGTTCTCGATGTGCCACCTGTCGCTTCCCCTGACGCAGAAGGTCTACGCATTGTTTTGACACACCGCGAAGCCGGAAAACTTGGCGTTGGTGACCCAGTGATCTACAAAGGCTTTACCGTGGGTCGAGTTGAAACCACTAGTTTCGATGTCGACACTCGCCGCGCTTTGTACCAACTGTTTATCTTCAAGCCATATGACAGTCTTGTGCGTACCAAAACTCATTTTTGGTTGAGCTCAGGTGTCGATTTGCAGCTTAATGCGGAAGGCTTTGAGGTGAAGTTCGGTTCACTAGAAAGCATGATTACGGGCGGCGTAACCTTCGATACCCTGCCAGGAATGGGCGCAGGAGATGAGCTTAAAGAAGACATGACACACTTCCGTTTGTTCGATGATGTTAAACAAGTGCGCGAAGGCATGTACGATGAATACATTCAGTTTGTGATGATGTTTGAAGAGTCTGTTCGTGGTCTGAAAGCTAAAGCACCGGTTGAATACCGTGGTTTACGCATTGGTACCGTTATCAAAGTGCCTATGCGAATGCCAACGCCAGAAGAAGACTTCTCCGCGAAGAAAATCCCAGTGCTTGTACGTATTGAGCTTGGCCGAGTTTATGAAAATTTACCATCAAGCCAACTGCCAAGGTTCAAAGAGAAGCTAAAAGAAGAGTTTGCCAAAGGTCTTCGCGGTACGCTGAAAACGGGTAACTTGTTAACGGGTGCACTGTATATCGATGCGGATTTCTATCCTGATGATGAACCTTACGTGCCGAGCCAATTTGAAGATTTAGATGTCTTCCCAACCAAACAAGGTGGCTTTGCTCAGGTTCAACGCCAAGTGAATGACTTCCTAACCAAGCTAAACAGCTTACCAATGGAAGACACGTTGAACTCACTGAACAAGACATTGAAGAACTCGGAAAAAACGCTTGCTTCAGCAGAGCGTGTTGCGAGCAGTGTGGATCGTCTCCTCAACCAAGAAGACACCAAAGCGATTCCAGCCGACATTCGTAAGAGCCTAGAACAGCTGCAAAGAACATTAGATGGCTACGGTCCGAACTCCACCATGTACAGTGAAATGGAGTCGACGCTGAAAGAGCTAGAACAAGTAATGACTGAGTTCAAACCAGTCCTTAAGCAGTTGAACGAAAAACCAAATTCATTGGTATTTGGCGAAGATGAAGTCAACGACCCAATCCCAGTTAGAGGACAAAAATAATGAAACGCGGACTTTTATTGATTTCTGCCCTTCTGGCAGGTTGCAGTAGCGCTCCTGAAGACATAGGCGCTTTGTATGTCTTACCGGAAGCAAGCTCAGCAAAGGTAAGCGACACCATGATTGCACAGCGTCCACAACTTGTGGTTCGCCCAGTTGAATTAGCAAGCTATCTTGCCGACAGTGGCATAGTGTATCGCGCTTCAGAGACCCAGATCATCCAAGCGAAACATAATCAGTGGGCGCACAGTATCTCTGAGCAAATTACTCAACGAGTGATCGCTGAACTGCGTGGCAAACAAACTCAATACTGGCCGGTAGACGTCAATAACCTGCTCGACCAGAGTGGCGAAAGCAAGCTTCAATTGTCACTGAGCAAGTTCAATGGCAGTTATGAGGGCAACGCTGAAATCGAAGGCGAATGGCTCATTGTTGATGCTAACGGCAAAGTGAAGACCAGTGCACCGGTAAAAATCAGTATGCCTTTACAAGATGAAGGCTACGATGCGCTTGTCGACGCATTATCGGTGGGTTTGAACAATCTGACAGACCACATCGCAGCTCAGCTATAACGCGCTTCGCCCATTCAGTTCTCTGAGTGGGCGATTGTTTCTCTCCTTGTTTTCCCGATACACTGTAACCCTGCCCTTTTAGTGAGTGATAAAAAATGAAAGACATGCGACAAGCGTTGCTCGATGCAGGATTGCATTTGATCAATGAACACGGCTTTGCTGGTGTGGGTTTAATGAAGATCATTAACGAAGCAGAAGGTACTAAAGGGTCGTTTTATCACTACTTCAAATCAAAAGAACACTTCGGTGCGATTTTGCTGCACGACTACTTTGAAACGCATCTCGAACGCTTAGGCCGCTTCCTTTCAGATGAAACAAAAACGCCGCAAGAACGTGTACAAGCTTACTTTGATGATTGGTGTGTGGTGAAGTTAACCGACGACTTTCGTATTCAGTGCTTAGTCGTCAAACTCGCAGGTGAAGTTTCTGGTCACGACACTGAAATGCAAAGTGAAATGGCTGCCGGCACTAAGAAAATGATTGAGAAAATGACGACTTTCTTTGAGCGCAGTAATCAAGAAGGCACGCTTAGTTTGTCTGCACCGGAACAAACAGCAAAAACACTGTTTAGCTTGTGGTTGGGTTATACCTTGCTTGCGGCAATGCAAAAGGATCGCGCAATTTTAGATGATGCGATGCAAACCACCGTTAAGCTCCTAAACGAGTAAGCAGAGCCTCTCACATACCCGGCAAAACACAGTGCAACACATATATCGAGAGAAACCATCAAGATAAAGACAACAAAGCCAGCATTTCGCTGGCTTTGTGTTTATTAGATGGGTAATGCTAATTCCCGACCCCACCGACGGTTTCTGCAGGTGTTTCTGGCGTCACTGGAGGCCACTTTTTGAAGGTTTCCAAATGCTGCTGAACTGCGGCTTGGGCAGGACCAAAGGCCCACATTTTCTGCCCCATCCATTTTAAGTACATACCGGATTCTTCTTCCGCTCGCTCATAAGGATCTTGGCGTAGGTTGAATAACAGTGGCGCATTCAACTCTTCTTTCGGACCACTCCAACCGTGGTTTTGTACCACAAAATGCGCTTTCCAATCTCCCACACGAACGGCTTGCAGTTTATCACGCTCATAGTAAAAGATTTCATTGCGATTAGATTTGCCGTTGTTAGTTAGCATTTCCATTTGGTTGTAGCCATCAAGGTGTGCTTTGTGGCCTTTGTAACCTTTCAGCATTTGCTGTTTTAAATCAGCAGGGCCACCAGCAGCTTCGACCAACGTCGGTAACAGATCCATCCCATCAAACATACCGTTGCTGACTTTATTGGCTGGGATTTTTTCAGGCCAACTGATCAAGAAAGGGGCTCTAACCCCACCCTCCCATGTTGTTCCTTTCTCACCGTGGAAAGGAGTCATGCCTCCGTCTGGCCACGTCATGATCTCAGGCCCGTTATCAGCGGTGAAGATCACTATGGTGTTGTCAGCAACGCCGAGTTCTTCAAGCTTCGCAAGCATTTCTCCAACGTGGTCATCGAGGTCTTTCATTACGACCTCTTGCAATCCCCAACCGTTAGTACCAAGCATCGCTTCATATTTTGGAGAGAGATGCGTCCATACATGACCTCTTGATGGGCAGTACCAAGTAAAGAAAGGTTTTTCGGCCTTCACCGCACGCTCAATAAAATCGATCGCACGCTTGTTGACCTCATCGTCAAGAGTACGCATTCGCTCAATGGTGAGAGCGCCATCATCTTTAATCGACTGACCGCCTTTTCCATCGGCTTTTGCATGAATCACATTACGTGGCGCAAACTTCTGGAAAGCTTCATCTTTTGGCCAATCAGGGTCTTCAGTGTATTCCATTGCGTTTAGGTGGTAAAGCCAACCCCAATACTCGTCAAAGCCGTGCATGGTTGGAAGAAACTCATCGCGGTCACCTAAATGGTTTTTTCCAAACTGCCCCGTAACGTAGCCAAGCTCTTTAAGTAACTCAGGTAGAGTTGGAGTATTTTGGTTAAGCCCAACAGGACCACCAGGCAGGCCGACAGTGTGCATGCCTGTTCTTACTGGTAATTGCCCAGTTAAAAAAGCAGAACGCCCAGCAGTACAGGATGGCTGAGCGTAATAATCGGTAAGTAACATGCCTTTTTCAGCAATGCTATCGATGTTTGGCGTCTGGCTACTCATCAACCCACGGTGATAAGCGCTGACGTTAGAGACACCAATATCATCAGTAAATATCACAAAGATATTGGGTTGGTCCTGCGCTGCGGTTACAGCGAAGGACGCCAATGAAGCTAATCCTAGCGCTATACGACGAAGTATCCCTTTCATAGATTTTCCTTATGCAGTTTGCTCTTCTTTTCTGATCATCTTCAGCCCCACTAAGCCAAAGCCGAACTCCAAAAATAGATACACGACTAACAACCAATGCGGCATTCCGTCTACTAGCAAACTCAAGAGCCTTCCCATCGCTAAGCCCCACATAAAAATGACCAAGCTATACAGTGCAGGTAGACGATATTTGGTGCTCATCGCCCCCATTACCCAAAACATAGAGAGCGCTAAATACAATCCCATGACCGCTCGGAAAATGTGGCTAACATTCACCGAGGATGCATCAATCCCAAATAAAAATGAGAGCGAGTCAACCGGTGAAAAACCATAAGAAAGTGCAATCGGGGTAAGACCTGCCGCAGCTAAGAGAAGAAAAATACTTTGAATTTTCATGACGTCTCCTGATTCGCTGTTTCACATACAGCGTAGTTAAATTAACAAATTAAACAAGTTGCATAGCTAATGGTTTTTTGAAAGAGGCTTGATGAAGCCTGTGTGTCTTTAAGCAAACATTAATAAAGGCGCCAAAATACACAAACCAGATAGCAGGACGTTTTCGATTTTCATCTGGGATTCTCCGTCAAATATCATTCCATCGACGTTGAATGTTGAACGCATTACCACGTTCTTCGATGGTCAAAGAATACATAATACAAACCGGTCGGTCTAGTGTTATTTACAAAAAGATCTTAGCTCGATCATAGAGAATTGGTATCACACTGAATTGAAAAGAAAGTTATCCATAAACCTGAGATTTTGAATTACTGCAATCCATGCTCTACGCTAATTTTGTGCAATTCATTTAATAACGATTACAAACACGGACGTTGATATGGCTAAGATGACCTTCCCTTCTATCGCCCTTATTTCCTCGCTTGCAGTGGCGCCAAGCGCAATAGCAGAAGATACGCAATCCTCACCAAGCAACTGGCAACACAGTGTCGAGATCTACATGCTCGCCTTAAATATCAATGGTGATACCACCATGGGTAACTTCTCTTCCAGTCTCGATGTCGATCCAAAGTTCATCATGGATCATCTCGACATTGGTGCTATGGCAAGACTTGAAGGGGTATATCAAAACAAATGGGGTTACTACATCGATTACAGTTTTATGGATCTCAGTGGTGACGTAAATAACCTGTCAGGTATTCTCCCTAATGTCAGTTATCGTGCTGATTTGGAGATCCGCCAAGGCGTTCTAGAAGCAAAAGCATTTCAGCGAGAAACCTACTCCTTCGGCATGATCGATTACATGTTTGGCTTACGTTGGTGGGATAACGACATCAAGGGCAAGGTTTACCGCAACGATAACCGCATTCTGGTGGATAGGCTCAACATCAAAGAAGACTGGGTTGATTTTCTAATGGGTGTTAGATGGATCAATGACCTAACCAAAGATTGGCGCTTTCATGCCAGCTTGGATGCCGGTTTAGGTAAAGACACCAACTTTACCTATGCGACCCAATTTGGTTTGCGTTACCACATTAATGATTGGTCAGACGTTAACCTCGCTTACAAATCCACTTGGGTTGATTACGTAAACGAAGGAACCTTTGAATACGATACCGCCTCGCACGGCTTCTTAATCGGTCTTGGTTTGTACTTTTAATCACTTTAGGGCGAAGTGTTTCGGCACTTCGTACCGGATTCTCCTAAGCTAATAAGAACGAGTGTCATAAGGTGTTGCTTAGATGAACAAACCGGAAGTTATCTGGCCGGATTATTATCATCCCAAACATTCTCATATTCATGTGCGTAGCCAAATCGAAATCCCTGAACCTCCCGAGGTTGTTTGGCAACACTTAGTTCGTGCTCATGAATGGCCCGCATGGCGAGACGGAAAAACCATGGTGCAGATCCTAAGTGGCGACAGCACATTGTGCAAAAACACCATGTTTCGTTGGAAAGCCTCTTGGCTAGACTTTCATTGTACGGTTGTCGAATACACACAGCATCAGCGCTTGGCTTGGAAAGGGAAAAAAGGCGGCGTTGATATGTATCACGCGTGGGTGTTGGAACCAACCAAAACCGGTTGCAGTATTGTCACCGAAAGCACACAACGTGGTGGCATGACTTGGCTTACCAAATACTTTGCACCAAAAAGGTTGAGAAGATACCAGCTCAAATGGCTAGAAGAGTTATGTCGTCA
The DNA here is from genome assembly GCF_026241575.1 of Vibrio sp. Sgm 5. NCBI lineage: Bacteria > Pseudomonadati > Pseudomonadota > Gammaproteobacteria > Vibrionales > Vibrionaceae > Vibrio > Vibrio sp. Sgm 5. The sequence goes on along the minus strand of NZ_JAPHPY010000006.1, from coordinate 562 downwards.
GTCTCATGGTCACTGCGGCAAATAAGCACCAATGCCCCCCGCCTACCGACGGATATGTACAATAAATGCTCCCTCCCTGATCTCAATCATATTTGAGACACATTGCATGAGATACCCTTAGCGAAAACTATAAAACCCAATCATATGACCCCATGGTCAATAGATAAGGCGCTTGAGCAGCAATGTCGATTAACATTTCAGATCTAACCACCGCATTAAGCAAGGTGGAGCACATCCACAAAGTTCAATTGGAAAACGTGCATCAGTTTTTTAAGTCTAACGAAACTTTCTCGGTAAAAGCCTTTAGCCAAATCGTGGCGACGGACTCTATTGATGAACGTTTTAAAGCTATCGACAAAGAATTTGCTTCACTTGGTGACGTTAAGACTTACTTGCTGGAAGCTTCTTACCTAGTAAGCTAAATGCCTCAAGAATAAAATTGTATGGTCCGCCCCGTTATTGCAACTACAATTTAGTAATAACGAAGTTGGTTTGCGCTAATGTATTCGGAGTCCACGTTGGGAACATTAACTTCCCCGCTCCACGATGATATCCGCGCCAG